>NZ_JBFUBD010000025.1:0-29812 GCF_056405935.1 Polaromonas sp. P1_E3 | reverse complement strand
GCCCCCACGCTTTTCACTTCGTGTAATGCGCTGCCCCCCGTGGGGGCGCTGCGCCTGCGGCCCGGCAAAGCCGGTTCCGCGGCCCCTGCTGGCAAAGAAAAGTGTTCCGGAGATCGTGATGACCGACGATGAAGTCCTGACCCAAACCCGCCACTGGCTCGAAAAAGCCGTGATCGGCCTCAACCTGTGCCCGTTTGCCAAGGCGGTCTACGTCAAGAACCAGGTGCGGCTGGTGGTGAGCCAGGCTCGCCATGCGGATGACCTGCTGGAGGAACTGGACCGCGAACTGGATCTGCTGGTAGCAACGCCTGCCGAAGAGGTCGACACCACGCTGCTGATCCATCCCACGCTGTTCGACGATTTCCTGGACTTCAATGACTTTTTGGAGATTGCCGAAGGCGTGGTGGACGAGCACGGCCTGGATGGCGTAGTCCAGCTGGCCAGTTTTCATCCGCAATTCCAGTTTGACGGCACTGAACCCGACGACATCGGCAACTACACCAATCGCGCGCCATTCGCCATGCTGCATTTGTTGCGCGAGGAAAGCGTTGAGCGCGCTGTCGAAGCGTTTCCCGAGGCTGAAGCCATCTTCGAGCAGAACATTGCCACACTGGAAAAACTCGGCCACGCCGGGTGGAAAGCGCTAGGCTTGTAGCGCTATTTGGGTAAGTGCTGCCTGAGCATGGCATGCAGCTGCGCAAAATTAAAAGGCTTGGTCACATAGCCACTGGCGCCCAGGCGCAGCGCTTCTTCCAGCCGCTCCGATTCCGCACTGGCTGACAGAAACACAAAGGGTACCTGCCTGAGCGCCGGGTCGGCCTGAAGCGCGGCCAGCACTTCCATGCCGTTCATCTGCGGCATCATCACGTCGCAAAAAATCAGGTCCGGCTGCTGTTCCCTCGCCAGCTGAAGGCCAGCGCTGCCGTCCGCTGCCGCAAGGCCTTCATGGCCCTCCAGCCGGACGAAGCGCAGCAGGTTGTCCCGTATGTGGGATTCATCTTCAATCACCAGAATGCGCGCCATTTTTCTTTCGCGTTGAAGGCCCCGCTGTCATTGTTGGAGGGGCGGATGTTCTCCCTGACGCCAGCCGGCGGAGTTTGCCGCGCGCCAGTCTGGTAGCCCATCTTATCGCCTCGCCCCGGTTTCCCCAATCTGTCGCTCCCGAAACCGGGCTTCGCGGCCTCAGATCGTCACGGTAAAGCGTGTACCCTCGCCCACGATGCTGGCAACCTCGATCCGGCCGCCGTGCAGATCGACGGAGTTCTTGACGATGGCCAGCCCCAGGCCCGTGCCCTGGATCTCGCCGACGTTGCTGGCCCGGTGAAACCATTCGAACAGGTGGGGAAGTTCTTCGGCCGGAATGCCAATGCCCTGGTCTGCCACCTCGAAAGCGACGCCCCCTTCCGAGGAAAACACGCGGAAGGCAACTTTCCCGCCCTGCGGCGAATACTTGATGGCGTTGGACAGCAAATTACCGAAAATATGGCGCAGCAGCTTTTCATCAAAAAGCCCGACGTGGGGAGCCTCGAATTCCAGGGCCAGTTCGCAGCCAGTTTCCGAATGCTGGATGCGTGCATCCTCCACCAGGTCCTGGCAAAGCAGTTGCAGGTTGATCTGCGCGGGCTGGAACGCCAGCATCTGCGCCTCCACCTTGCCCAGCAACAACACACGGTCCAGCATCTGGGTCATGCGCTGTACGCCGGTTTCTATGGTGGCGATGACGTCGGCTTTTTCAGGCTCGGGCAGGCGGTCGCCGTAGTGCTTGAGGAGTTCGGCCGACGACAGGATGAACGCCAGCGGCGTACGAAATTCATGCGAGGCCACCGAGATGAAACGCGATTTCATGTCGTTAAGTTCGGTCTGCCGCTGAAGGGTCTGGCGCTGCGTCAGCTCGGCCTGCAGGCGGGCCGTGGCGTCCACCACGAAGATCAGCGTCGCTTCGCGCTTGCCCCATTCGATCTGGACCGCAGAAAGCTCCAGCGAACGCACCTCGCCGGTCTGCGTAATCACGCGAAAGCCGTACATTGAATCCACATCGTCGCCGCGCAGACGGCGCTCGTGGCGCTCGCGCATCACCGGCAGGTCTTCGGGGTGGACCGTGGCGGTGTACGGCTGCGACAACAGGTATTCGCGCGGATGGCCCACAATGCGTTCCAGGCTGGGGTTGGCGAACACCATGCGCCCGTCCTGCACCACCACCACGCCGACCCCGACGTTTTCAATCACTGTGCGGTAACGCTCTTCCGACTTGCGCAATTCATCCAGTGCCTGATAGCGCTCGATAGCACTGCTGACGTGATTGGCCACAAAAGACAGAATATCGGCGTCCGTGTCGCTGTAGGCCACGCCCGGCTCGTAGCCCTGCACCGCCAGCACACCGCCTATGGTGCCGCGTATGTGCATGGGCACGCCCAGCCAGGAGCTGAAAGTCATGTCACCGCTGCCTTCCGTCACATCGCCGGCGGCTTCCAGCACTTTCAGGCGCGTGGCGTCAATAATTTGCGGTTTGCCGGTGCTCAGGACAAACTCGGTCAGTCCCTGGCGGTAGGGCACGTTGCTCAGTTGCAGCGCATCACCATCGCGTTCGTCCACGTAATACGGAAAATCCTTGCGGTGTTTCTGCGCATCGTAGAGGCACACATAGCAATTCTTCGCATACAGCAACTCGCCCAGCAACCCGTGAACAGACTGCAGGAAATCGTAGAAGGACAGGTCGGCTGCCGCCCGTTCGGCAATGCGGTAGAACACGCGCTGAAGCGTTTCGGCCTTTTTCTGTTCCCGCGCTTCAGCCTGCAGTTCCCGGGTGCGTTGTTCCAGCCACAGGTTGGCGGAAGTTTCCTGCTTTTGCTTCTCTAGCTGCAAATCCCGGTACTTGGCCTCCAACGCCCCGTATTGCTGTTGCAGCTGCTTGAGCTGGAGTGGCAGGTCGGCGTCGGACGGCATGGCGCGGCTTGGGTGTTCCGTGGAAGGTGGCCGCCGTGATGGCTGCGCCTGGGTTTCATTATGCGGCTTTGGTCCGGACTTCCCCTCGCCGGTATTGTGGCGTTTTCCCTGTGGCTGGATTTATTTTCTGGCCCTTATGTACGCACAGCGCTGCTCTGGGCATTCGGCCTGAAGAATACGTGCAAACCCTCGGCACCTTTACAGCGCCAATGTTCAGCCCTTTGCCGTTGCGCCCAACCAGCGCGTGGCCAGCTGCACCCAGTAGGTTCCGCCCAGGGGGATCAGGTCGTCGTTGAAGTCATAACTCGGGTTGTGCAGCGTGCAAGGTCCCTCGCCGTGGCCCATCTCGCGGTGCGCGCCGTCTCCGTTCGAAATAAAACAGTAGGCACCCGGCTTGGCCTGCAGCATGTAGGCGAAGTCTTCGGCACCCATGGTAGGCTCCTGCGCCAGCACATTGCCTTCGCCCACGATGTCTTTCATCACCTGCCGGGCAAAATCGGCTTCAGCGGGGCTGTTGATGGTGGGTGGGTAATTGCGCGTGAAAGTAAATTCACAGCGTGCCTCAAATGCGGCGCAGGTGTGTTCAGCCACTTCTTGCATGCGTTTTTCGATCAGGTCCAGCACCTCGATGCTGAAGGTGCGCACAGTGCCCTGCAGTTCACAAAAATCGGGCACCACGTTGGTTGCTTCGCCGGCATGGATCATCGTCACCGAGATCACGCCCGCGTCCACCGGTTTCTTGTTGCGGCTGATGAYGGTCTGAAAGCCCTGCACCATCTGGCAGGCTACCGGCACCGGGTCTATGCCGTTGTGCGGCATGGCGGCGTGGCTCCCCTTGCCGCGTATGGTGATCTTGAATTCGTTGCTCGAAGCCATCACGGGCCCTGCACTGACGGCGAAAGTGCCAACGGGCGCCCCCGGCCAGTTATGCATGCCGAAGACCGCTTCCACGGGGAATTTCTCGAACAGCCCGTCCTTGATCATCTCGCGTGCGCCGCCGCCGCCTTCCTCGGCCGGCTGGAAGATCAGATAGACCGTGCCTTCAAAGTTCCGGTTTTTGGCAAGGTGATGCGCCGCGGCCAGCAACATGGCGGTGTGGCCGTCGTGGCCGCAGGCGTGCATCTTGCCCGCGTGCTTGCTGGCATGAGAAAACTTGTTGAATTCCTGCATCGGAAGCGCGTCCATGTCGGCGCGCAGGCCCACGGCACGGCCACAGGCTCCGCCGTCGCGACCCTGCACGATACCCACTACACCGGTGGTTCCCATGCCCCGATGAACGGGAATACCCCAGGATTCGAGTTTTTTTGCCACGACGTCCGCGGTGCGCACTTCCTGAAAGCAGAGCTCGGGATGTGCATGGATGTCCCGTCGAACGGCGGCGATTTCGGCAGTTTCTGCCAGGATGGAGTCAATGATTTTCATGACAATTTCCCTTAAAAAAAGATGTTAACCAGACCGGGCCGGTCCTGCAGGAAACTCAAATTCGACCCTCTTGTACGGCGTGGCATGCCACATGCACCTGGTTGACGGTGATGAGTTGCGGGCGTTCGCTGCTGCAACGTGCGTCTGCGTGCGGGCACCGCGGATGAAAGGCGCAGCCAGCGGGCGGGTTCAGCGGGTTAGGCACTTCACCCGAGACCGGGGTGCGTGCCCGGCCGGTGTCGTGCATTTTGGGGATGGCGTCCAGCAGCATGCGCGTGTAGGGATGGCGCGGGCTGTCAAAAAGACTGCGTTTGTCCGCCAGTTCCACGAGGCGGCCCAGATACATCACGCCGACCCGGTCGCTCACGTGGCGGACCACTGCGAGGTTGTGCGAGATGAAAAGATAAGTCAGGCCGCGCTTTCGCTGCAGGTCTTTCATGATGTTGAGCACCTGTGCCTGCACGCTGACATCCAGCGCAGAGGTCGGCTCGTCGCACACCAGAAACTCGGGCTCCGTAGCCAGGGCGCGTGCAATCGATATACGCTGGCGCTGCCCCCCCGAAAACTGGTGCGGGTACCGGGGCATGTCCAGCGCAGACAGGCCCACCGACCTCAGCAGCTCGCCTGTGCGCTCTTTCAAGGCTGCGCTGTCATTCAGGATGCCGTGCTCTCGCAGCGGCTCGGCAATGATGTCTTCCACCGTCCATCGGGGGTTCAGGCTGGCATACGGGTCCTGAAAAATCATCTGAATGCGCCTACGCAATTGGCGGCCCTGCGGCGTCCTGAACGCGGCGTGCGCATCCTGGCCGTCAAAGGTCAGCCCACCCCGCGTCGGCTCATAGAGACCCACCAGAAGGCGGGCTACGGTGCTTTTGCCGCAGCCTGATTCGCCGACCAGCGCTAGCGTCGTGCCTCTCTCGATGTCGAAACTGATTCCGTCCACGGCTTTGAGCAGCAGGCGGGGCTTGCGTTCGATCACGCGGTTGAGCCAGGGGGGTGAGACGTCAAAGGTTTTGGCCAGGTCGCGTGCTTGAACCAGGGCCCCCGTACTTGCCGCTTCGCGAATTTTTTCGCTGCCCCTTGCAGCTTCCTCAGGGGCTAATTTTCCTTGGGGCGGCCCGGCGGAAAATTCTCTCGCGCCAACTTGGGACGTTTTTGAAATGTCACTCATGCCGTCACCTGCGCATGCGCATCGTGCAACCAGCAGGCCGCTCGCGTGGTGCCAGCCGGCATCAGGTCGGGCCGTTCCTGGCGGCAGCGGTCAAAAACCTTGGGGCAGCGCGGGTTGAACGCGCAGCCTTGGGGAATGGCGTTCAGGCGGGGCATGGCGCCATCGATCTGGTAGAGGCGGTCGCGCTCGACCGCCACGTCGGGAATCGCGGCCATGAGGCCGGCGGTATAGGGATGCGACGGTTGGTTGATCACCTGGTGCACGGGCCCGATTTCGGCAACCCGCCCGGCGTACAGCACGGCTACCCGGTCACAGGTCTCGGCGATCACGCCCATGTCATGGGTGATCAGCATGACGGCTGCACCGCGCTGCCTGCAGATGCTTTTGAGCAAGGCGATGATTTGCGCCTGGATGGACACGTCGAGCGCGGTGGTCGGCTCGTCAGCCACGATCAGCTTGGGTTCGGCCGCGAGCGCCAGGGCGATCACCACGCGCTGGCGCATGCCACCCGAAAATTGGTGTGGATAGTGGTCCATGCGCTGCGCGGCAGCAGGAATTCCTGTGTCGTTCAACAGCTCGATGGCACGCGCCCGCGCTTCCCTTGCGCTGACAGGCAAATGAGCCTGGATAGTCTCTGCCAGCTGGCGGCCTATGGTGTAGAGCGGGTTTAACGACGTCAGCGGGTCCTGGAAGATCGCGCCAATCTTGCGCCCCCGGATGTGGCGCATGCGCTCCTGGGAAAGGTTGTCGATGCGCTCGCCTTCGAGCAGTATCTGGCCGCCTGCCACGCGCCCGGGCGGCTCCAGCAGTCCGATGATGGCCGCGCCGGTCAGCGACTTGCCCGCACCCGATTCACCCACAACGCCAAGGATTTCGCCGGGAGCGATGTCAAACGAGATGTCGTCCAGCGCGCGCAGCGTACCGTGCCGGCCGGGAAACTCGACCACCAGATTCCTGATTTGTAAAAGACTCATGGTTTGTCTGGGTTACCTTAGCCGGGGATTCAACGCGTCACGCAGCCAGTCACCAAGAAGATTCACGCTCAGCGCGATCAACACCAGCATCAGGCCCGGGAACACGGTGATCCACCACTCGCCCGAGAACAGGTAGTCGTTGCCGACGCGGATCAGCGTACCCAGCGATGGCGAGGTGGGTGGCGCACCCACGCCCAGGAAGGAGAGGGTGGCCTCAGTGATGATGGCGGTCGCCACCTGGATGGTTGCCAGCACCAGCACCGGCCCCATCACATTGGGCAGTACATGGCGCCGCATGATGCGCAAGGGCGCCACGCCCGTGACGCGTGCGGCCTGCACATATTCCTTGCTGCGCTCCACCATGGTGGAGCCACGCACCGTACGCGCATACTGCACCCAGCCTGACTGACCCATCGAAATAGACAGGATCAGCACGCCCATGGCAAGCAGCTGGCTCGCATCAGGAAACACTGCACGGCCAACACCGGCAATCAGCAGTGCGACCAGGATGGGCGGAAAAGACGACATCACGTCACAAACCCGCATCAGGGCCGAATCGATCCAGCCGCCGCGAAAGCCCGCCAGCAGTCCCAGTGAGACACCCACCAGCGTGGAAAGAATGACGGACGCAACCCCGACCACCAGGGAAATGCGCGCGCCGTACATCAGCGCCGACAAAATATCACGCCCCTGGTCATCGGTGCCCAGCAGGTATTTCGTACTGCCTTGTGGACTCCAGGCCGGCGGCAGGCGGGCATCACTGAGCTCCAGCGTGCTCAGGTCGAACGGGTCATGAGGCGCCACCCAGCCGGCGAACACCGAGCAAAAGATGCAGACCAGCGCAATACCCGCCGCAGCGATTGCCACCGGAGAGTGGCGAAAGCTATAGCCGACATCACCGTCCAGCCAGCGCACAAGAGTTGTCTTCATTAAAAATCAGTCCGTATATCCTGTGGAGAGCGAAGCGAAGTCTGTGCCAGCAACAGCGCGGAACCGGCTTTGCCGGGCCGCAGCTGTTCTCCCCTGTAGGGGAGAGGCCGTTACGCGAAGCGAAAAGGCAACAGGGGGGTGCTTATTTTTTAACGGTCATCCATTTGAAGAACATGAAGTTATCGGCCAGCTGGACCAGCTCAACCTTCTTGTTCATGCCCCAGGCCAGCGATTGCTGATGCAGCGGAATGTGTCCAACGTCTGCCCCGTGGATTTCGAACGCTTCTTTAATCATGGCATTGCGCTTGGCTTTGTCGGTTTCGGACTGGATTTTTTTGGTCAGCTCGTCCACCTTCGGGTTGCAATACGCGCCCAGGTTGAACTGGCCGGCGCCTTTGTCGTCGACGCAGGCGACCAGCGCGTTCAGCGCGTTGTGGGCGTCATAGGTGCCCGGTGTCCAGCCCAGCATGTAAAAGCTGGTGTCACGGCGCAGGATCTTCGGGAAATAGGTGCCCTTGGTTTCAGCCTGCAGGTTGATCTTGACGTTAATGCGGGAGAGGTTGGCTGCCACTGCCTGGCAAATCCGGCTGTCGTTCACGTAGCGGTCGTTGGGGCAGTTCATGGCCACTTCAAAACCGTTGGGGTAACCGGCTTCAGCCAGGAGTTTTTTGGCAGCCTCGGGATCGTAGGGCAGGCGCTTGTTCTGGTCGGCCTGAAAGCCGTTGATGCCGGGGCCGATCAGCAGCGCCGTCGGGTTGGCGCCACCGCGCATCACCGTTTTCTTGATGCCTTCAATGTCGATGGCCTGGTAGACGGCCTGGCGCACGCGCTTGTCCTTGAACGGGTTTTTTCCCTTCACATTCGAATAGAGCAGTTCGTCGCGCTTTTGGTCCATGCCCAGGAAAATGGTACGCAGCTCAGGGCCTGCCTGGACGCGGGTGCTGGCGCCGCTGTTGACGCGGTCAATATCCTGCACCGGCACGGGTTCCATCACGTCGACTTCACCGGAGAGCAACGCAGCCACCCGCGTGGCGTCATTGCCGATTGGTGTGTAGACCACTTCCTGGACGTTGCCTTCAATCTTGCCCCAGTAATTGCCGTTGCGGACAAAAGTGGTCCGCACATTGGGCTGGCGCTCACGCACGCGGTAGGGACCGGTGCCGTTGGCGCGGAAGGAGGCGGCGTTTTCGATGCCTTTCCGGCGGTCAACCGGTCTGGTCGCCTGGTTGGTTTCACACCACTTCTTGCTCATGATGTAAACCAGTGACAGCACTTCGGGCAGGATGGGGAAGGGCGTCTTGGTCTCGATTTCCACGGTGTGGTCGTTGATCTTGCGCACTTCCTTGAGGTCGTTGGTGTAGCTCTTCATGTCGGAGCCTTCAGCCTGCGTGCGGTTGATGCTGAACATCACGTCATCGGCGGTGAACGGAGTGCCGTCATGAAACTGCACGCCCTTGCGGAGCTCGAAGCGCCACACATTGGGTGAGGTCTGCTTCCAGGCGGTTGCCAGGCCAGGCGCCAAACTCAGATCCTTGTTGCGAATGACCAGCCCTTCGAACGCATTGCCTGTCACGCTGAGCTGCAGCGACTCATTGAATGAATGCGGATCCATGGACAGCGCGTCGCCCTGGTTGGCGACCCGCAGGGTTTGCGCCGAGGCGGAAAAACTGACGGTAGCGAGAGTGCACAGCATGGCAGCTGAAAGCAGGTTAGGCTTGAATTTCATCAGGAACTCCTTATGGAAACTGGGAAGGGATGAGGACGTTGCGGGCTAAAACAGTGAGCGTGAAATACCGCTAGTGGGCGGAATTGCCGATGCGCAGCCTGGGGTCCACTGCAAAGTAGAGCAGGTCGACGACCAGGTTGATGACCACAAAAATCAGCGCAATGAGGCACAGGTAAGCGGCCATGACAGGAATGTCGGCAAAGGTCACTGCCTGGATAAACAACAGGCCCATGCCGGGCCACTGAAAGACGGTTTCGGTGATGATGGCAAAGGCGATCAACCCGCCCAACTGCAGGCCGGTAATGGTCATCACCGGCACCAGCGTGTTGCGCAAGGCATGGCCAAAGTGAATGGTCCGGTCGGACAGGCCCCGGGCCCGCGCGAACTTGATGTAGTCGGTGCGGAGCACCTCCAGCATCTCGGCGCGCACCAGCCGCATGATCAGCGTGAGCTGAAAGACGGCCAGCGTCACGGCCGGCAGCACGATGTGATGCCAGCCCTTCGCAGTAAGCAGGCCGGTGGTCCACCAGCCGATCTGGACTGTCTCACCCCGCCCAAAACTCGGGAACCAGCCCAGGCCCACGGCAAACACCAGGATCAGCAGGATGCCGATGAGGAATGTCGGCAGTGACACGCCCAGCAGGGACACGGTCATGAACACCTGGCTCATGAAAGAGCCGCGGCGCAGCGCCGAATACACCCCCATCGGGATGCCGATCAGCAAGGCCATGAAAGCCGCCACCAGCGCCAGCTCCAGCGTCGCGGGAAACCGTTCGGAAATCAGGCGCGACACCTTGGCGCCCTGGCGCAAGCTGAGGCCGAATTCGCCCTGTGCGGCGTTGACAAGGAAATGCCAGAACTGGACAACGAAGGAGCGGTCCAGGCCGAGGTCGGTGCGCAGCTGGCTGATCTGCGCCGGTGTGGCGTCCTGCCCCAGAAGGAACACCACCGGGTCGCCGACATGCTGGAAGAGCATGAAGGCAATCAAGGCGACCACGACCATCACGATCGCGGCCTGGATCAGGCGGCGCAGAATAAAAGCAAGCATCGGCCAGGAGAAAAAGTGTCGGACGATACTAGCAGAGCAACAGTCGTGCCGACACAGGGGTTTACTTTAGGGTTAAAGAAATTCGCAATTTGCGATAACCCGCCCCAAACCGGCGCTTCCCCTATTTTTTGGGGCAGCGTCCAGCTTTCTTTCAGTGCGTTGCCCAGGCCAATACAGCCGCGCCAACTGCCGGGGTGCCAGTGGGTCGGCCCTGTCTCCGGGTTCTCAAAGCCGCTGCAGTTTTTTGCGTACCAGGTGAATGTTGCTGCGCAGGGCATACAACTCGTCCGTGTAGGACAGCGGTACCGTGATTTTCTCGACGCGGCTTTCCAGGCTGTTGAGCTCCTCCAGCAAGGCGGCATTGCCGCTGCCTTCGCCGGAGCCGTCTACGCGGTTTTCAATGTCGCGCAACTGCCCATACCAGCGGAAGATGCGTGAACGCACACGAAAGGCGTACAGCGGCGGAATGATGCGCGACAGCGGCAGCATGATGGCGATGATGATGCCCATCACCAGCCACATCCGCTCGATCAGGTTGGCCACCCAGAAGGGCAGGTAGCGCTGCAGCACGGGCGTGCCGTTCGTGATGGCGCGCTCGGCCTCTTTGGTAATCGGTAATTCGCTGTTGTCGCGGTTCGGGTATTCGCGGGCTCCCTTGAACCAGCCGGCCCCGCCGTGAATGCCATTGCCGGCCTGGGCCAGCAGTTGCTGCAGCGCCGGATGGGTGCCGGAGCGTGTGATCAGCGAGGTGGTCGATGCGACAAGCCGCACGTCATCGGGCGGTATGTTGCCCGCCAGGTCCACCACACCGCGCGGCAGGCGGGTCGGCGTCAAAAATGCAAAACGCCTCGAATAGGCTTCGCTCTGGGCGAAATTCATGAGCTTCACGCCCGGGGTCTGAAGCAGCATCTGCACCATCAGCGACTCGGGGGCGGACGCGAACACAATGGCGTCCAGCTCACCGCCCAGGAAGGCCACCGTCGCGGGTGTTTGTTCCAGCCGGGAAATGGTCATCGCCGCGGGGTCGATGCGGTTGCTGTCGAACAGCTTCGCCATCAGGCTGGGCACACCGCTGCCCGGTGTGCCCAGGTTGACGCGCAGCCCCTGCAATTGTGTGAGGGACGTGAGGCTCGCGTCTTCCGCCGCGTCCGCGGGGTCGGCCTTCACAGCGCGCCGGCCGCCCGGTGCCTTCGCGGCCCGCGCTGCTGCGGCCACCTTGCGCGCCGCATCCTCGCGGTAAAACAACCAGAGCGGCTCCACAAACAGGCTGCCCAGCGAGGCCAGGTTTTCTTCATCCTCGGCGGTGTAGTCGCTGGTGCCTCCCTGAACAAAACCGACATCCACCTTGCCTTCGCGCAGCAGCTGCAGGTTGGCGGCAGAGCCTTCCGAAGGCACAAGGACCACCTGGATGCCCTCCGGCGCCAGCGCCTTGGCGTAGCGTTTGCCAAATTCTTCGTAGGCGCTTTGCGCCGGGCCGGTCGCCAGGGTCACCCGCTTGGGCGGGTTCGGGTCCAGCCACCAATACGCCAACACCAGCAGCGCCGCCGCCAGCAGGATGAAAGGTCCGGCGGAGACCCACAGATCGCGCAGGGACAACAGGGTGTAGCGTATGGTTTTGGGCATGCGCCGAACCATAGCATGCGGCCGCTGCCAGCCTGCGGGCAAAGTTTGTCTATTGGTAAAAATGGCCTGCAGGCCAATCAGGACGGGCGCAACCAGCTATCAAAATGAGAGCGACCCGGCAGCCGACCCAGCAGGCCTTTTATTTGCCTTATTTGCCGGGTTCAATGGACATGACGGTGAAGGTTCCGTTGATCCTGTCCACGGTGAAACTAACCTTGTCTCCCGCTTTCACTGTGTCCAGCATTGCAGGGTCCTTGACCTGGAACACCATGGTCATGCCAGGCATGTCCAGGTTCCTGATCTCCCCGTGCTTGAGGGTGATCTTGCCGGCCTCCTTGTCGACTTTGCGGACTTCACCTTCGGTCAGCGGCAGGGCCGCCTGCGCCAGGGCAAGCGATGTGGCCAGCGCGGCAAAGAGGGCCGCCAGCATGCGGTCAAAACGTTTCATGGGAAATCCTTTCAGGTGCGGTGATAACTTTGGTAAATGCGCGTGGTGCCATCACGGTTAACCAGCAGCACGTCATACGGGTCTTTGCGTCCGCCATAAAGCGGTGCGTCCATGCCGGGCGAACCTACCGGCATGCCGGGAACGGCCAGGCCCACCGCCTGCGGGCTTTCCTTGAGCAGGCGGTAAATTTCGCGGGCCGGCACGTGGCCTTCCAGTGCGTAGCGCTTGCCGGCCAGGCTGACTTCAGCGGTATGGCAGGAGCCGAGCTTTTCCGGAACGCCCAGCCGGGCGCGTGCTGCCGTGTTTCCGCTGTCATGCACGCGTACGGCAAAGCCGTTGGCCTCCAGGTGCGCCACCCAGTCTTTGCAGCAGCCGCAGTCAGGGTCTTTCCAGACTTCGACGGGTACTTTGGCCTGGGCCCACAGTGCCGGCGCAAGGGCAGGGGTGCTTGCAAGCGCGGCTATCGCCTGGATGAGTTGTCGTCTTTGCATCATGGGTACTCCTTTGTGGACGGGTCAGCGGGCCGCAACCGTGATCTTTCCCACCATGCCCGCCTGGTAGTGGCCGGCGACCAGGCAGGCGAAATCGAATTCACCGGCGCGGTTGAATGTCCAGACCAGCCCGCCTGACTTGCCTGGCGGCACATGCGCCATGTAGGGCTCGTCATGCTCCATGCCCGGAAACTTCACCATCATCGCCGCGTGCTCGTCGAGATCCTTTTGGGTCCCGATCACCAGTTCATGCAAAAGTTTGCCGCGGTTCCTGATTTCAAAACGCACGGTTTCGCCTTGCCTGAATGAGAGCTTGTCGGGTGTGAACCGCATGTTGTCGTCCATGGCCAGCGTGACGGTGCGCGTGGCTGCGCCGGCGTCCCCCGCGATGCCCCATGGCTTTTGCTCTTTCGCCACCGGGGTTGCCTTGGGACTATGGACGGCGTCGCCATGGGCGAAGGCCGGTGCGGTTGAGACGGCCAAAGCAATGGCAAAAAAGGAGGTGTTGAGGAAGGGGATAAATGGTTTCATGGCGTGGTCCTTGCGAATGAAAGTTAAAAGGTCGAGGTTCAAGGGGTCAAATCCAAAGTCAAATCAGTGCTGGTGGCCGGAGTGTCCGGCCGCTGCGCCCGGTGCATCGCTGTAGCCGCGCAACTCCGCGTAAAGGTTTATCTGCTGCGGTGTCAATAAACCGGCCTGTTGCAAATGCGTATGCAAGTGCGAGGCACGCAGCCGGGCCTGGAGCAGGCCAATCTCCCGGGTCAGCACACCAAGCTGCGCCGCGTCCACCTGACGGCTGGCAAAGGCGCGATCCAGGTCACGCTCGGCCTCCACCAGCCTGGCGCCCAGCGCGCGAGCCTCGGCCTTGTGCTGGTTCATCAGTGCTTCGCTGGCCTGCTTTTGTGCGCCGCTCAGCGCAAGCGGGACGGCCAGTTCCAGCACATGCATGGGGCCTGGGTAGCCGTTCAATTCAGCCGCTTTGGCTTGTTCCATGCCTTTGCCCGCCAGAAGGTCGGCGGTTTGCGCCTCCGACAGGGCCTTGATGCCGCGCGTTTGCTGGCCTGCGTAAGGGCTTGCTGCGCGGCTTTCGCCGGTTGCCTGGCCGTGTTGGGCAAACAAGGCTGTAGCGCCCGACAGCAAAGCGCAAGCAGCTATCAATTTAAGAGCATTGTGGTTTTTCATGGTGTTCCTGAAAGGTTGGGTCAGTGGCCGGTATGGCCCTGGGGTTTACGGATGTTGATTTCAGTGCCGCCCGCAGGTGCGGCCGGGTTACCAGCGTGGGGGCGGGTGGGGTCCGGCAGCGCGCCCTTCCATTCGTAAGCCTGCGTGCCGGCCGGCTGCCGGTACCAGCCTGGGTCTTTGTAGTCACCGGGTTTCTGGTCCCTGCGCACTTTGAGCATGCTGAACATGCCGCCCATCTCCACGCCGCCGTAAGGCCCCTTGCCGGTCATCATGGGCGCGGTGTTGTCGGGGATCGGCATCTCCATCTCGCCCATGTCGGCCATGCCGCGTTCACCCATCACCATGTAGTCGGGCACGGCCTTCTGGATTTTCCTGACGAGGCCGCGGTGGTCCACGCCAATCATGGTGGGCACCTCATGCCCCATGGCGTTCATGGTGTGGTGGCTTTTGTGGCAATGAAAGGCCCAGTCGCCTTCCTCGTCGGCCAGGAATTCAAACTGACGCATCTGGCCCACCGCGACATCCGTCGTCACCTCCGGCCAGCGGGCCGCGCGCGGCGTGGGGCCACCGTCGGTGCCGGTCACCGTGAACTCATGCCCGTGCAGGTGCATCGGGTGGTTGGTCATGGTGAGGTTGCCCACGCGTATGCGCACCTTGTCGTTCCTGCGCACCACCAGCGGGTCTATGCCGGGGAAGATGCGGCTGTTCCAGCTCCACAGGTTGAAGTCGAGCATGGTCATGATCTTCGGTGTCATGCTGCCGGGCTCGATGTCGTAGGCGTTGAGCAGGAATACGAAGTCGCGGTCGACGGCGTCGATGAGCGGGTGTTTTTCCCGAGGGTGCGTGACCCAGAAACCCATCATGCCCATGGCCATCTGCGTCATTTCGTCGGCGTGCGGGTGGTACATGAAAGTGCCCGGGCGCCGTGCGACGAACTCATACACAAACGTCTTTCCCACCGGGATCGCCGGCTGGTTCAGCCCGGCCACACCGTCCATGCCGTTGGGCAGGCGTTGGCCATGCCAATGGATGCTCGTGTGTTCGGGCAGCCTGTTGGTGACGAATAGACGGACGCGGTCGCCCTCGACGACCTCAATCGTCGGACCTGGGCTCTGGCCGTTATAGCCCCACATATGGGCCTTGAAGCCCGGGGCCATCTCGCGCACCACGGGCTCCGCCACAAGGTGGAACTCTTTCACGCCGTTGTTCATGCGCCAGGGCAGCGTCCACCCGTTCAGCGTGACGACCGGGTTGTAGGGCTGGCCGTTGGGCGGCGCCAGCGGCGGTGCCGTATCTGCCTTGCCCATCATCACGGGTTCCGGCAGCGCGGCCATCGCCACCTTGCTGATGGACGCGGCAGCAACCGCCGTCAGCGCCGTGCGGTTAAAGAAATTTCGTCGATTCATGGGATTCCTTGTTGGGATGGGCGCTCAGTGGGCTGCGGCCGTGGTGGCGCCGGTTTTGCCGGAGGCGGTGCGCGCGCGCGGCCCCGGTGATCCGCCGGTCAGCACTGTCTGCAGGTCGGCCTCGGCCAGCCAGAAGTCGCGCTGCGCCTCGATGGCGCCGGCGGCAGCCATCGCCTGCGCGCGGGCGCCGGCCAGCAGGTCAAAGACGCTGGCAAGCATGCCGTTGTAGCGCAGCACCGTTTCGTCCTGGATGAAACGGTAAAGCGGCATGACCTCCGTCTGGTAGTGGTGCGCCAGGTCGTAGGCCGTGCGGTAGCGGTGGTAGGCCTCACGCGCCTCACTGCGCGCCCGGACCGCCAGTTCGCGCACGCGCGCTGAATTGCCCAGGGTGTCCCACAAGCCGTCGGCGCCGGGTTGTGGCCGCACCGCCCGCTGCCCCGCCCATTGCGCACTCGCCAGGCGCAGGTCCAGCCGTTGCTCCAGCACGCGGCGTTCGATGTCCGGCATGTCCTGCACTTGCGCGGGAAGGTCGGGCAACCGTTCGGGCAAGGTGAAGCCTGCTTGCACGCCCCACAGTCCCATCACCACCACCAGTTTTTCGCGCTCGCTGAAAGCGGCCTGCCGCGCGCGCGCCAATTGCGCCGCGGCATCGGCCACCAGCAACTGTTCGCGTGCCTGTTGCAGCTTGCTCCAGTTGCCGGCGCGTGCCATGCGCCGCGCCAGCTCGCCGCCGGCCTCCGCGTTCTCCCTGGCTTCTTCCATGAAGCGCGCAGTTTGTGCTGCGGCCACCGCGTTGATCCAGGCTTTGCGGGTTTCGTTGGACAGCAGGGTGACGTCTTGCGCGGCCTTGAGTTTTGCCGGACTGGCCGACACGGCATCCGTGATGTTGATGCCTTCACCGGCCAGCGACAGCTGCAGGCCTGGGTTATTGAGCAGCGCAATGCGCACCGCGCTTTCTGCGCTGAGCGGGCCTTTCAGCAGGTCGGCAACGGCTGCGGTGGGGTCTTTGCCCGGCCGCGCGATGCGCACAGGAGGCGCAGTGCCGGGGCCGCCCGGTTGCGCGGTGGCCAATGCCTGCAGGCCATTCACGCCGCCATCGGGCACTGCCGTTGTGCAGCCCGTGAGGACCAGCATGAGCAGCGCCAATGAACCCAGCCGTGGAGCGATGCAGCGTTGGCCGGCAGCGGAGGTCATGCCGGGCCTCATGGTTTCGAAGCGCCAGGCGCCGCAGGTTCGGTTCGTGGTGCTGGCTGGGCCTCTTCCCATTTCAGCAGGTCGGCATGCCCCTTTTTGAACTGGCCCGCGGTGGCGTTGGATTTTTTCCAGTCGTCGCTGGCTGCTTCCACGCCTTGCGGGCGGTTCACAAATACCGGCCGATATACGGCGGAAGGCACCGGCGTGGCGGGGTTGGCGGCCTGCTCGGTGGGGCGAAGGTTCACCCGCGGATAGGGCTCGGCCTGTCCGTGGGCTCTGGCAAACGCGGTCAGAAACAACGCGGCGGCCAGCGCCGTACGCGGGCCAAAAATAAAATGGGTCGTCACAAGAATCTCCTGAATACAAGCGGGCAATCTGTGAAAGATCGCGGTTATCCGGCGTCACGGGCTTGAAAAGCCCCGCCGGACGGCTGGTACAGGCCCAATACGGGCCTGGATATCAGGAAATGGGTGGTTTTTGGCCCAGCACGGCGTCGGCGCTGGCGAACTGGTCTAGCGCTGGACGCAGCAGGCTGCGCCCCTGGAACACGGGGCTGTGGTCTGGCGCAGCAAGCGACAGCGCCACCGTATGGCAGGCCTGGCATGCCGCGCAGGAATCACAGCCGGTATCGCTCGACTGGGGCGCGCTGTCGGGTGTTTGCCCTGCGCAGTCATGCATCACCATGCTTGCTTCGGGCGGCATTTCTTCATGACCCAAATGGCTTTCAGCGCCCATGTGATGGGCGGAAGCAGCTATTGTTTTTGTAGCGGCGTCATCTGCGGCGCCATGCTGCCGGTGTTGTGCATGGGCGGCAGCCATTTGTGTCGCCATCGCATCGCCCACCCAGCCGCGCAGGGGCAGCAGGGCGATCATGAGGGCGAGAAGCAGGTGGCGCATGAATGAATGATAGGGGATCTGCCTTGAAAGTTCCTGGGCCGATTTTGTAAATTTTGTTCTGGTACCCCAGCACATTCGACGGCACCCGCTTGCCATCGCGGAGCCGTCGGTGGAAACTGTCGTCATTGTTCGTGACTGGAAATCCGTCTTTTGAAACTTCATCCCATGCTGTCAAAGCCCGGCGTCGCAGCCGCCCTGGCCTCGGCCTCCCTGTTCGGCGCGGGCACACCGCTGGCCAAGTCGCTGCTCGGCCAGGTCAATCCCTGGATGCTTGCCGGGCTTTTGTATCTGGGCTCCGGCCTGGGTCTGGCCATTTACCGCCGCCTGCGCGGCGCAGCCCGGCCGCAACTCAATCCCGGTGAGCTTCGCTGGCTGGCCGCTGCCGTGCTGTGTGGCGGCGGGCTCGCGCCCGTGTTGCTGATGTACGGGCTTTCGGCAATGCCTGCCAGCCATGCGGCCCTGCTGCTCAATGCCGAGGCCGTATTGACCGCCGTGCTCGCATGGATGGTTTTCCGGGAAAACGTTGACCGC
Source organism: Polaromonas sp. P1_E3 (assembly GCF_056405935.1). Lineage (NCBI taxonomy): Bacteria > Pseudomonadati > Pseudomonadota > Betaproteobacteria > Burkholderiales > Comamonadaceae > Polaromonas > Polaromonas sp. P1_E3. The sequence goes on along the minus strand of NZ_JBFUBD010000025.1, from coordinate 11,826 downwards.
CGTATTGCGGCGGGCATGGCCGCCATCGTGGCGGGAGCCCTGCTCCTGAGCTGGCCGCAACAGGGCGTTGCCGTGGCTGCGAGGCCAACCGTCAGCACGCTGTGGCCCGCGCTCGCCGTGATTGCAGCCTGCTTTTTCTGGGCGCTGGACAACAACTTCACGCGCAAGGTCTCGTTGATGGACGCCTCCTGGATTGCCTGCGTGAAAGGGCTGGCGGCCGGCCTCACCAATCTGTTGCTGGCTTTTTTGGCGGGCGCGGCTTTGCCGGGCATGGCCAAAACCTCCGCTGCAATGGGCGTTGGCCTGCTGGCTTACGGTGTGAGCCTGGCGCTTTTTGTGGTGGCTTTGCGGCACCTGGGCGCATCGCGTGCCGGCGCCTACTTTTCGACGGCGCCTTTTGTGGGTGCATTGTTCTCTGTGGCCTTTCTTGCGGAACCCATCACCTGGCAACTTGTATGTGCCGCCTTGCTGATGGCGGCGGGCATCTGGCTGCACCTGAGCGAGCATCATGCGCACATGCACCGTCACGAAGCGTTGGAACACGAACACCTGCATGCGCATGACGAACACCACCCGCATCCGCACGCCGCGGCGGTTACCGGCATGCATTCGCACCTTCACCGCCATGAGCCGCTGGCGCACAACCATGCGCATTACCCTGACGCCCATCACCGCCACGGGCATTCTGCCGGCTGAGAAAGGGCAGCCCTGCGCCGTCTGGCGCCTTCAGGCCTTTTGAAGTTGCAGCCGTGCCTTGTCGATCCAGAGCTGCAGGCTGTCCAGCAATTCCTTCTGGCTGAATGAGCAGCTTTCTTCGGTAAAAAGCGCGGCGGATTCCAGCCGGTTCAGCAGCTGCGACAGCACCTCATTGAAGCGCGCCGGCAGGGCCTGTGCAAGGCGCTGCTGCTGCGCGGCCAGTTGCGCGAAGCCGCTCACGCGGATGCCGTCATCGCGAAGTTGCTGCAGCGCAGCCTGCAATGCTTCAAGCTGGTGTTCGGGTGTCATGGTGTGCAGATTAAAGACATGGTGGGCAAGACAGCTTAAACAGCAGCAGACGCCTGCACCCGGGCGGGCATGCGGTCAAATACCAGCGTCAGCATGGCCAGCAGGCCAAAAGGCACGCCAACCCAGCCCAAATGGGCAAAGCCCACGCGGTCGAGCAGCGCGCCGCTGGCGACGGCGCCCAGCGCTGTGCCCACGTACAGCATGGAGCCGTTGAGGCTGAGCAGCAGCGGCGCCTGTGCCGGTGACAAAGTGGCCAGCCGGCTTTGCTGCGGCGCCATCAGCCCAAAACCTGCAATGCCCCACAACACCAGCACGGCCATGGTGGCCGGCACGTGGCCGCGTGTCAGCGGCAGCAGGCACATCATCGCCACCAGCACGGCCAGCTGCACGCGCATGCTGCGCAATGCGCCGAAGCGATCGGTGGCCCAGCCACCCATGAGTGTGCCGGCAACACCGGCCAGGCCGAAGACGGCCAGCGTGGCGGAAAGCTGCGTTGAACTCATGGGGTTGAGCGCCTGCAGGACGGGGCCGACGTACGCAAAAACGCTGAAGATGGCGATGAAGTACAGCAAGGTGCGGCCCCACACGCGCAGCACCGCGGGCTGGCGTGCGGCGGCGCGAAAACCCGCAAAGCTGGTGCCCGCGCTGGCCATGTCGGCGGGGATCAGCCAGCTTGCCGCGACCAGCGCAGCCAGGCTTGCCCCGGCGGACAGCCAGACCGGCACGCGCCAGCCGAACTCGAAGCCCAGCCACGCGCCTATCGGCAGGCCGACGGCATAGCTGATGCTCATGCCCAGGAAGGTGATGGACAGCGCCCGGCCGCGCAGGGCCGGCACCACCATGCTGACTGCCAGCGCCGATGCGGCGGCGGTGAACATGGCACCCGCGCCCATCAGCACACGGCCCAGTAGCAGCAAGGGAAAGTTGGGTGCGATGGCGCAAACCAGGCAACCGGCCGTGAACAGGCTGAGCGCCAGCTGGACGGCGCGTTTGCGCGGCCACCTGGCCGTGAGAATGATGAGCAGCGGCGCCAGCACGGCAGTGGCAATGGCGTATGCCGTCATGGCCTGGCCGGCGGCGGCTACGCTGATACCCAGCGAAGCGCTCATGGGCTGAAGGATGCCGCCGAGTACAAAAGCCCCGCTGCCGATCACGAGATTGCACAGGGCGAAGAAGTAGAGAATGGGCGGCATGGAGGTCATGGCGGCAGGAATCCGGTGGGCGGGTCTGGACGGTGAGCAGAAGCCTGCAACGCGGGTAATAGGCGATTGGGCAATAAATCGGCCTCCAGCCCAATAGGAGCAAGCGCAAGCAGCTATCAAATTGAGAGCAAGAAAAAAACGTACCCGTTATTGTGCGGGAAGTCACCCAACCCTGCAGGGGTGGGGAAAAGGCAGCCGGCGTGGCGCCTCAGGCTGGTGGAACCCAGGGCCCATTGACGGGCAGGGCCGATGCACTTTGCAGCACTTCCAGGTCCACCGGCTGCGGCGTGTTGTCGCCCGCACCCTGGATTTTCACAATGTCTTGCGGGCAGGCGGAAAACGCCACAAAGCAGTCCATCTCGGCGCGCAAGGTGATCGAGTCGCCGGCCTTGGTCACGGTGGGCAGGGTTTTGAGCGTGATGCCGTCAGGCTGCACCTGGATGTTCATGAAGATGTTGAACGACGCGAGAAGGGGGCGCGGCGGCGTGAGGCCCAGCGCGAACATGCCTTCGAACATGTTGTCGCAGCAGTTGCGGTGGTAGCCCTTCACGCCCAGCAGCTCATAGCGGCGGCGGTCGCAGGCGGCCATGAAGGTGTCATGCACGCCGGGCGAGGTGTCTTCAACGACGGTGAGGATGGGGTGACGCTGGTTGCTGACGAAAGAGTCGCCAACCACAGGGTTCAGGCGCTGGTTCCACACCCGGGTGGTTTCCATGCACATGTACTCACTGAGGTCGTAGGCGTTGAAGGCCCAGCAGTCCACCACCTGCGTGCCATGGGTGTTGATGACTTTGACGGCCTGCCCGGCCTGAAGGCGCAGCGCTTTGCCGTGGCCGGCGGGAACATGCAGAGTGCTGGGCGTCGCGGAAGGTGTCATGAAGGGCTGGACCTACTGGATCATGCCGAGAAATTGTTTCAGCTCGGCGGTTTGCGGGTTGGAAAACACCTCGTCGGGCGGCCCGATCTCGTGCACGCGGCCCTGGTGCATGAAGACCACGCGGTCGCACACCTTGCGCGCAAAGTTCATCTCATGCGTCACCATCAAAAGCGTCATGCCCTCGGCGGCCAGGCTTTCCACCACCTGCAGCACTTCGCCCACGAGCTCCGGGTCCAGCGCCGAGGTGATCTCGTCGCACAGCAGCACCGAAGGCTGCATGGCCAGCGCACGTGCAATCGCCACTCGCTGCTGCTGGCCGCCCGACAGCTGGTCGGGCCAGGACTCGAATTTTTCAGCCAGGCCGACACGTTGCAACAGTGCGCGCGCATGCTCTTCGGCGGGTGCACCAGGAGTCTTCTTGACCAGCGTGGGCGCCAGCATGATGTTCTTGCCGACGGTAAGGTGCGGGAACAGGTTGAAACTCTGGAAGATCATGCCGACGCGCTGGCGCAGCTCSCGCATGACCTGCGGGTTGTCRTGCAGCAGGTGCTTGCCGTCCACGCGGAGGGTGCCGCTTTGGAAGACCTCGAGGCCGTTGATGCAGCGCAGCAGCGTGCTTTTTCCTGAGCCGCTTTTGCCGATGATGGCGATCACTTCGCCGGCCTTGACTTCGAGGTCAATGCCTTTCAGGACCTCATTGGCGCCGAAGCTTTTGCGCAGCTGGTTGATCTCGACAAGAGTCCGGTCGGACACTGTGGTTGCGGCAGGGGATGGTGCGACGTTAGCGTCCATTGCGGGCTTTCCTCTCAAGCTTGCGGGCGTACAGGGAGACGGGGAAACACAGCGCGAAGTACATCAGCGCGACGCAGCTGTACACCACAAAGGGTTTGAAGGTGGCGTTGGTGATCATCGTGCCGGCTTTGGTCAGCTCGATAAACCCGATCACTGAGGCCAGCGCGGTGCCCTTGATGACCTGCACGAGGAATCCGACCGTGGGCGGCACAGCGATGCGCACGGCCTGTGGCAGCACGATGTATTTCAGCTGCTCACCGAAATTGAGCGCCAGGCTTTGCGCGGCTTCCCACTGGCCTTTGGGAATCGCGTCGACGCAGCCGCGCCAGATTTCGGCGAGGTAGGCGCTGGTGTAGAGCGTCAGTGCGACTGCGGCTGCTACCCAGGCCGGCACGTTGATGCCGAAAAGCGCCAGGCCAAAGTAGGCCAGGAAGAGCTGCATCAGCAAGGGTGTTCCCTGAAACAGCAGCACATAGCTATCGAGCGCGCGACGCGTGATGAGTGCCGCCTTCTGCGCGCCCGGCACCGCGCGGGTGGCTGACAAACGCCCCACCAGCAGCAGCATGCCGACGATGCCGCCGCCCACAAAGGCGACGAGCGACAGCACAACGGTCCAGCGCGCTGCAAGCAGCAGGTTGCGAAAGATGTCCCAGACGGAAAATTCAATCATGGTGTGCCTGTCCTTTTTCAGTCAGCGCCCGAAGAGGAACCTGGGCCCCATCCAGTTGAGTAACTTGCGTACCGCGATCGATAGAACCAGATAGATCAGCGTGGCGATGATGAACGCTTCAAACGCGCGAAAGTTGCGGCCCTGGATCAGGTTGGCGGCGTATGAGAGCTCCTGCGTCGAGATTTGCCCGCACACTGCCGAACCCAGCATCACGATGATGATCTGGCTCACCATGGCGGGCCAGACTTTCTTGAGCGCCGGCGGCAGCACTACACGGGTATAAATCTGCACACGATTGAGCGCCAGGCTTTCGGCAGCTTCAATCTGCCCGCGCGGCGTGGCCTCAACCCCGGCGCGGATGATTTCGGTGGCGTAGGCCGAGAGGTTGATCACCATCGCCAGCACTGAGGCTGTTTCGGGCGAAAGCTTGAAGCCCGCTGCCGGCAGGCCGAAGAAGATGAAAAACAGCTGCACGATAAAGGGCGTGTTGCGGATCAATTCCACATACGTGCCCACCACCCAGCGCAGCCACGTCGGCCCGCTGGCGCGCGCCCAGGCAAACGCCATGCCCATGAACATGCCCAGCACCGACGAGATCGCCGTCAGGCCCAGCGTCCAGGCGACGCCGATGGCCAGCAATGGCCATTGGCTGAGGACGGCCATAAAGTCGAGTTCAACACGCATGCTTCACACCCCCTGTTGCGGTTCGCTTCGCTTCGCGTAACCGCCTCTCTCCTTGCAGGGGACGCTGCTGGCGGCCCGGCAAAGCCGGTTCCGCTGCGGCCGTTTGCATGGAGAGGGGTGGAATGCGACGGTCATAAAAAGACCTCGTGCTGTTCAGTCAGCCAACTTATTGAGGTAAGTTCCCTGCGGGACGACCGAGCCATTTGACAGCCATCTTGTCGAGGTCGCCGTTTTTCTTGGCTTCGGCGATCACTTCGTTGACCTTCAGGCGCAGCTTGTCTTCGCCCTTGGCCACGCCGATGAAGTTGGGGCTGTCGCTGAGCAGCAGCTTGTACTCGGTGTTCAGCTGCGGGTTCTTGGCCATCATGTTGCCGGCCACCGAGGCGCCCGTGGCGATCAGTTGCACCTGGCCGGCGGTGTAGGCCGACACGGTGGTGTTGTTGTCTTCAAAGCGCTTGATGTCCACGCCTGCTGGCGCGACCTTGGTCAGTTCCTGGTCTTCCAGGGCGGCGCGCGTGACGCTGATGCTCTTGCCGGAGAGATCGGCAAACGACTTGACGTTCAGGCTCTTGGGGCCGAACACGGCCTGGAAGAAAGGCGAATAGGCGACGGTGAAGTCGATGACTTTTTCGCGGTCGGGGTTCTTGCCCAGTGTGGAGATCACCAGGTCGGCCTTTTTGGTCTGCAGGTAGGCGATCCGGTTGGCGCTGGTGACGGGCACCAGTTCGATTTTCACGCCGAGTTTTTGCGCGATGTAGCCGGCCATTTCAACATCCAGGCCCTGCGGTTTCAGGTCGGTTCCCACCATGCCGTAAGGGGGGAAATCGGTCGGGATCGCGATCTTGATCTCTTTGGCCTTCATGATGTCGTCGAGCGCGGATTGCGCATGGACGCCGGTGGCGCCCAGCACGGCGGCTGCGGCAAGTGCCAAAGAAAAAACGCGTTTGCTGGAATTCATAGCAGGGCTCCAAGGTAGGTTGAGGAATCTTCTGGGGGTTTGGCCGAAGCACGGCCGGGCTTGCGAACACGGGATGCCGGGGAGGAAGCCGGTTTGCTGCTGGAGTTCTGTGCCTCCAGCGGGCTCAGTGCACTGCGCAGGTGTGACAGCGGGTCGCCCGCGCTGGTCTGCAATTTGAGCGCGGCCTGAACGCTGCCAATATGGGCCTGCATCAGCTTCTCTGCCTTGGCCAGGTCACCTTTTTCAAGCGCCTGCACGATCTGCACATGCTCTTCGCACGACTGCGCCGCATCGTGCGACGATTGGTAGAGCATGGCGATCAGGGTGGTACGCGCGGTGAAGTCCCGCAACGTGTCGGCCAGCAGGCTGTTGCCCAGGCATTCAGCCAGGCAGACATGGAAGTCGCCCAGCAGGAAACTGCGCAGGCCCACGTCGTCACCCTTGAGTGCGGCTTTTTCCCGGGTAAGGTGGCTTTTGAGCTGCTTGATGGCAGCCTTGCTCACATCGCCGGTGCAACGGATCAGGCCCATTTCGATCACGCGGCGCGCCTCGAAAGCTTCGCGCGCATCTTCCTGCGAAGGCTCGATGACGTACCAGCCACGCCGGCTGCTGACCGTGACGATGCCGCGCACCGCCAGCCGGGTCAGGGCCTCGCGCACGATGGTGCGGCTGCAATCAAACAACATGGCCAGCTGCTGCTCGCCCAGGCGCGCGCCGGGCGCGAGCTTTTGCGCCATTACAGCTTCAATGATGCGGTTGGAAATGTCGGAGGCGGTGGCCATGCTCCAGACAGTGCATATCCCGTGCCAGCCGCCAAAACTGGTTCAATCAACTGGTATACAAGCCATGTGCACCTATCTGGCGTGCCAAAAGGCCCGGCTTGCGGGGTTTTGGGGCTGCCCGCACCAGAACAGGGAATGGCATGGCCCATGCCCGATGCCGCGGCTTGCCGCGCGGGGGTGATCAGTCCAGCTTTGCGCCCGAAGCCTTGACCGCCTGGGCCCAGCGCGGCATTTCGGCGGCCAGGAACTGGGCGAATTCATCGCTTCCCATGAAGGCCGGGTCAGCCCCCTGCGTCACCATGCGGTTGCGAATGTCCGGGCTGGCCATCACCTGCCTGAAAGCATCGCTGAGTTTGGCGGTGATGTCCCTGGGCAGGCCCGCAGGTGCCAGGAAGCCGTAAAAGCCGACCACCTCAAAGCCCTTGATGCCTGATTCAATGACCGTTGGAATGTCGGGCAGGGCCGGATTGCGCTCCTTGCTCGTCACGGCCAGCGCGCGCACCTTGCCCTGCTTGTGGTAATTGGCCGCCTGTGGGATCGATTCGCCCATGAACTGCACCTGGCCTGCCATCAGGTCGGTGAAGGCCGGGGCGCTTCCGCGGTAGGGGATGTGGACCATAAACAGCCCGGTGGCATTTTTGAACATCTCGGGCACGAGATGGCTGATGCCGCCGTTGCCGGCTGAGCCATAGTTCACCTGGCCTGGCCGGGCCCTGGTGTAGGCGATGAATTCCTGCAGGTTGTTGACCGGCAGCTTCGGGTTGACCAGCAGGGCCAGCGGCTGCATGGCGGTGCGGGCGATCGGCGTAAAGTCTTTGAGCGTGCTGTACGGCAGTCTGCTGTAGAGCCCGGGGTTGATCACCATGACGCCGGTGTTGGCCAGCATGAGCGTGTAGCCGTCGGGCGCGGCTTTCATCACATCTTGTGCACCCACGGTGCCGCCGGCGCCGGATTTGTAGTCAATCACGATGGGTTGGCCCAGTACCGCCTGCAGCCGTTCGGTCAACAGGCGTGCATGCTGGTCCAGCGGACCACCGGCCGGAAAGCCGATCACCACGCGGATGGGTTTTTCAGGAAAGGCCGCCAGGGCAGGGGAAGAGAGCAGTGCGGTAAAGGCCAGCGTGCACGCCAGAACGAAGGTCTTGCGGCGAGGTGTCAAAGAGGCGGGCGAACAGGTCATGGTGTCTCCTGGTGTGTTCTGCTTTGTGTCGGATGTAATGGTGAGGCAGGGAGGCCTTGGCGATGAAGCGCAAAAGCATGACCCTTCCGGGGCGGCCGTGCGGGGTACAACCCATCATAGTGAGCGCCGGTCGCTCAGGTGACAGTGTTTTATCAGGAGCTTCCCCGATGTGAGCAGTGCAAACTCGCGTTAGGCTTTATTGCAGGTCCCTGCCCGCGATTCTTTTTTTTGCAGTTCCTTTTTCAGGTCTTTCTGGAGTCCTTCTTGTCCCTTACTTCGCCTGCCGACAATCCTGTACAGGGCGCCGCCGTACCTTCCGGTCCGGCCCAGCGCAACCTGCACTACCAGGTCTGGCCCAAACGACTGCCGCACAGCATCACGCCGCCGGCCACTTCGCTCTGGCATAACCTGTCGGTGAGCGCCTTGCGCTTTCCGGACAAACCCGCGCTGGTTTTCTTCAACCGCGTGCTGAGCTATGGCGAAGTGATGCGGCAGGCTGAGTGCCTGGCGGCCACGCTGTACCGCATGGGCGTACGCCGCGGGGACCGCGTGGTGCTCAACATGCAGAACTGCCCGCAGTGGGTGATCGCGCACTTTGCCATCCTGCGGGCCAACGCCGTGGTCGTTCCCGTCAATCCGATGAACCGGGCCGAAGAGCTCAAGCACTACATCACCGACCCGGACGCCAAAGTCGCCATCACCTCAGCCGACCTGGCGCTCGAGCTGGTCAAAGCCAATGCGCAGCTTGCGGCCGGCGAGCGGCTGGCCCACATGGTGGTCACGCATTACAGCGATGCTTTTGACATTGAGCCACAGGGCAGCGCCGATGCGTCGATGCCCGAAGCCTGGCGCGACTGGCTCGGTACGCGGCATGCGCTGCCTGTGCTGCAGGGCGGCGCGGTGATCGACTGGCAGGAAGCTGTCGGAAGTGCAGGCGAGTTGCCCCCGCACATCGCCACACCGCAAGACCTGGCCGTGCTGCCCTACACCAGCGGCACCACCGGCCTGCCCAAGGGCTGCATGCACACACACGCCAGCATCATGCACAACGCGGTGGCCAGTTGCCTGTGGGGTGGCAGCACGTTTGAAAACGTGACGCTGTCCGTGGTGCCGATGTTCCACATCACGGGCATGGTGTCTGTGATGCACGCGGCCATTTACGGCAGCGCAACGCTGGTCATCATGCCGCGCTGGGACCGCGAGCTGGCCGGCCGCCTGATTTCGCATTGGCGCGTAACGCACTGGACCAACATCCCGACCATGGTGATAGACCTGCTGGGCAGCCCGAACTTCGCGGCATTTGACCTGAGCAGCCTCGTCTACATCGGCGGTGGCGGGGCGGCCATGCCGCAGGCCGTGGCCCAGCGTCTCTGGGAACAATACGGCCTGCGTTTTGCCGAAGGCTACGGCCTCACGGAAACCGCGGCGCCCTCACACAGCAACCCGTATGACGCCACCAAGCAGCAATGCCTGGGCGTGCCCTTCGTGAGTTGCGACGCGCGCATCATCGACCCGAGCACCCTCAAGGAGGTGCCTCAGGGGGAGCAGGGCGAAATCATCATGAGCGGGCCGCAGGTATTTCAGGGCTACTGGAAGCGGCCCGACGCGACGGCTGAGGCCTTTATCGAACTTGACGGCAAGCGTTTCTTCCGTTCCGGCGACCTGGGCCGCATGGACGAGCAGGGCTACTTTTTCATCACCGACCGGCTCAAGCGCATGATCAATGCCTCGGGCTTCAAGGTCTGGCCGGCTGAAGTGGAGGCGCTGATGTTCAAGCATCCGGCCATCCAGGAGGCCTGCATCATCAGCACCAAAGACGCCTACCGCGGCGAGACGGTCAAGGCGGTGGTCGTGCTGCGCCCCGCCGCGAGGGGAACGGTCAGCGAAGAAGACATCATCGGCTGGTGCCGGGATAACATGGCAGCTTACAAATACCCGCGCGTGGTGCAGTTTGTGGATGCGCTGCCCAAAAGCGGTTCGGGCAAAGTCATGTGGCGCGCACTGCAGGAAGCCGAGCTGCGCGAACCCTGAACGTCTCGGCCGCCGCGCCTTGCTACGACGCCATGTCTTGTTGGAGAACCCGTTTTGAAAATCACTTCGGTCAAGCCTTTCATCCTGCACGTGCCGGTGACGGGCTCGCAGATTGCCGACAGCACGCACACCATTTCGCACTGGGGGGTGGTCGGTGCACAGATAGATACGGACAACGGCCTCACCGGTTACGGCTTCACCGGCACCCACGCCCACCTGCCGAGCGACCAGCTCATCACGCGCTGCATTGAAACCTGCCACGCGCCGCTGCTGATCGGCGAAGACGCGGCAGACATCCAGCGGTTATGGCTCAAGCTGGCGCGCAACCCTGCGCTGCAATGGGTGGGGCGCGCCGGCATCACCACGCTGTCACACGCCGCCATCGACATCGCCCTTTGGGATCTGAAGGCCAAGGCTGCGGGCGTGCCGTTGTGGAAGCTGCTGGGTGGCCAGGTGCGCGAGAAGGTGCGCGCTTACAACACCGACATCGGCTGGCTCAGCATCCCTGATGACCAACTGGTGGCGGGGGCCAGGCGCGCAGTCGATGAAGGCTTCACCGGGATCAAGGTCAAGATAGGTTCCAGTGTTGACCGCGACCTGAAACGGCTGGAGACCGTGCGCCGCGCCATCGGCCCCGCCATCACGATGGCGACGGACGGCAACGGCAAATGGGACTTGCCCACCTGCCAGCGCTTTTGCCGCGCCGCCGAAGCTTTTGACCTTTACTGGATTGAAGAGCCGCTCTGGTACGACGATGTCAAAGGCCACGCGCAACTGGCGCGCAGCACCAGCATTCCCGTCGCGCTGGGCGAGCAGCTCTACACCCACGATGCGTTTGCCGAATTTTTTCACCAGGAAGCGATTCACTGGGTGCAGCCCGATGTGACGCGGATGGGCGGCATCACCGAAGTGCTGCGGGTGTGCGACACCGCGCATTCCTTCCGGCTGCCGGTGGCGCCGCACGCGGGCGACATGAGCCAGGTGCATGTGCATCTGAACCACGCGCACCCGGCGTGTGCGGTACTTGAATACATCCCCTGGATCAAGGACTGCTTCCTGGAGCCCGCACAAGTGGTGGACGGCCATTTCAGCTTGCCGCAGCAGCCGGGCGCCAGCACCACCCCCACGGAAGCAGCCTGGGCCAGGTACCGCCAGCCGGCATCCTGAAGTTGTCTGCATGATTTTAGTAAAAAAGTGGCTGCAAGCCATGATGGACAAGCGCAAGCAGCTATAAAAATAGTAGCAAATTCCTGCGGGGTTGTGCCGGATTTTGCGGTCAGGTATCGTGCTGCACTGTCAACCTAACCAACGCGGCGCTTGAGACGCCTTTCCTGCATGGCCAAACCCGCTCCGCCTCTTGCTCCGTTACCTGACCTTGACGACAAGCCCCTCGACGGCTGGCGCTTGCGCCTGTACACCATCATCTTTGAGGCCGACACCCGTGCCGGGCGGCTTTTTGACAAGACGCTGATTGCTCTCATCCTGGTCAGCATCGCGGTGGTGATGGCCGATAGCGTGCAGGCCATCCATGCTTCGCACGGACGGGCGTTCGCGGCGGTCGAATGGATTTTCACGCTGCTCTTCACCGCTGAATACATCGCGCGCCTGGTGTGTGTGCGCAAGCCGCTGCGGTACGCGACCAGCT
>NZ_JBFUBD010000024.1:0-30311 GCF_056405935.1 Polaromonas sp. P1_E3 | reverse complement strand
CAAGTACACGCCGTGGCGTGTACTTGTTTCTTCGGTRTTCGGTTTTGGTATTCCTCCCCCMCCCCTTGTGKATGCGCCGAGGAGCGGAGGTCCAGACGGATCAGGGCAAAAACTTGTTTGAGCCGAAGGCGAGTTGTTTTTGACCCCGGCTGGACCGAGCACCACAGGTTGCCCGTAGCGCAGCGCAGGGACGCAGGAACCAGGGTCGCCTTTTCTTTGCTTACTTTCTTTTGGCGAAGCAAAAGAAAGTGAGTTGCATGCCGGGCAACCCCCGGCCAGCAGGACTCAGCAAAAGACCAACACTGGCGCCAGCACCCAGCACCCCGAAAACGCAGGCTGTAGGGCGATCCAGGCGCCCCCTGTAGGTCCAGTCCTAGACAAACTCCAGCGTCTTCCGATGGCGCAAGTAAGACGTGCCTCATAGCATGGAAAAAGTACGGCGCGATGCGGCTATCCCGCGTCGCCGTACACCCCACGCCTACCCCGGAGCGCAAAATCATGACTACCCTGGAGATCATGGCTGACTCACCGTCTGCCATTCAAAACGATTTTGTTTCCACCGACGCCGCCGACCTGGCGTCACACATGGACCAGTGCGCGAGTTCGCGCAGCCGGTTTTTCACGCTCCAGTCCGGGCTACAGTCGGCGCACTCCCTGGCCTCCCCGCGCATCGTCACGGTCGCGGCCATTCTGGCCATTTTTCTTGGCCTGCTGGCCGTAGCCTGAGCGCGTGACCACCGCTGTCATCGAGCGGCTGGACACCTTAAGCGCTTACGCCCGGCAACTGCTGGCCTCCCGGCGCGGCGGCGCCGAGCAGCCCATCCGCGCCGAGCTTTTCGGTGCGCAACGCTTTGAGGAACACGGCCGCAGCCTTGCCGCAGCCCAGCCCATCAGGCCTCCCGGCAGCCCGCACGACGGGCCGCTGTTTTTTCCGCGCGTGCAGGAAAACATCGCTGCAATACGCCTTGCGTACGACTACATCGCCCTGACATCGCAAACAGGCCACTACGTGACGCCTGCTGCCGAGTGGCTGCTCGACAATTTCCACCTGGTTGAAGCCCAGCTGCAACAGATTCAGGACGGCGTTCCGCATCGCTACTACGCCGATCTGCCGAAACTGGCCAGCAAACCGCTGGAGGGGCTTCCCCGTGTGTACGGCATTGCATGGGCCTATGTGGCCCACACCGACAGCGTGCTGGACCCCGAGCTCTTCACTGCCTTCCTGCATGCCTACCAGGAGGTCAGTGAACTCAATCTCGGCGAACTCTGGGCCTTGCCGACCACGCTGCGCGTGGTGCTGCTGGAAAACCTGCGCCGCATGGCCGACCGCATCGCCTGGAACAAGGTAGCCCGCGAGGTAGCGCACGCCGCCTGGGACAAGGCCGCTGTACTGAGCTTGCAGGAACTCGACGAGCTGCATGCGCTCATGCAGGCCCATGGCCTTGAACGCAGCTACCTGACGCAGTTGTGGCAACGCATGCCTGCCGAGCGCGCGGAGCCCGGCTCGCCTGCGGCATCTCCCCTCGTGCGCTGGACCGAAAAGCACTGCAGCGATGCCCTGGGCATGATCGGCGAGGGGCAAACCGCCCAGGTCGCTGCCAACCTGACCGTCAGCAACATCATCACGACCCTGAGGCTGATCGGGCAGGTGGAGTGGGTGGAACTGATCGAGCCGGTCAGCCACTCCCTGCAGGTCTTGCGCCGGCTGCCGAGTTTTTCGCGCGAAAGCGAAATGACGCGCCAGCAGATCACGCGCGCCATGGAAAGGCTGGCGCAGCAAACCGGTCAATCGGAGCGCGCCGTTGCCGAAGCGGTACTGGCCGCCGCGCAGCAACCGGACAACTCACCGGCGGCACATACTGCCGGCTACTACCTGATAGGGCCGGGCCGCCCCCTGCTGGAAGCCGCATTGCAGCCCGGTGCCGCGCCCCACAAACCATCGCCGGCCCCAGAAGAAACACCGCGTGCCTGGCGCCTGCCGCTCTACGCAGCCGCATGGATTGCCGGAACCGCTGCATTGCTCAGCTGGGCTGCGCACCCGCTCGCCGCGCTACCCTGGACGGCGTGGGTCGCCCTGTTTCTGCTGGCCTGGCCTGCCTCGGAAGTGGTGGCAGCGCTCATTCACCGGCTGGTCGCCGAGTCCACCCGCATACAGCCCCTGGCCCGCCTCGACTTCAGCGCGGGCATCCCGGCCGAACACCGCGTGCTGGTGGTCATTCCTTCCCTGCTGTCTTCAGTCTCCGCCAACAGCGAGCTGGTGCATCGCCTGCAGTTGCACTGGCTGGCCAGCCGCGAGACCCACGCGCAGTTTGCCCTGCTGACGGACTGGGGTGATGCCGACGCGGAAAGCCTGAACGGTGACGCAGAACTGCTTGAGGATGTCCTGGCCAAACTGCGCGCTCTGAATGCCGCCTACCCGGCCGGCGCCGACGAACCGGCCAGATTTTTATTGCTGCACCGCCCGCGCAGCTGGTCCGCCACGGAAGGGCGCTGGATCGGCGCCGAACGCAAGCGCGGCAAGCTTGAAGTGCTGCTCCGGCAGCTGGCCGGGCGTGGGCCATCGCCATTTGTCACGGTGGATAACGGCATGCGGCTGGCACCAGGCATACGCTATGTGATGACGCTTGACAGCGACACCGGCCTGCCGGCCGGCTCCCTGCGCGAGCTGGTTGCCATTGCGGCGCATCCCCTGAATACTCCGCAAATCGACCGCGAGAGCCGGCGCGTGACAGCCGGCTACGGCATCGTCCAGCCCCGAGTGGCCGTGCCGCTGTCGGCGCATCATGAGCGCTCGCCCTTTCATGCAATGTTTGCGGGCCAGCGCGGCCTGGACCCCTACAGCAACGGCACGTCCGACCTCTACCAGGACGTCTTCGGCCTCGGCAACTTCATCGGCAAGGGCCTGCTGCATGTAGAAGCCGTGCACGCCGTGCTGGACAGCCGCCTGCCGGACGGCGCCATCCTCAGCCACGACATGCTCGAAGGCAGCATCGCCCGCTGCGGCTACGCAGGCGATGTCGTGCTGATGGAAGACCATCCGCACCATGCAGGCGTGGCCGCGTCCCGCCTGCACCGCTGGACGCGCGGCGACTGGCAGTTGCTGCCTTTGATGCTGCACGCGAAGCGCTACGGCATTGACGCCCTGGGCCTGTGGCGCATGGCGGACAACCTGCGCCGCTCAATGATCGCACCGGCCTGCTTCCTGCTGCTGGCCTGGACACTGTTCACCGGTGCGCTGCCTGTGGGAACCGCGCTGGTTTTCACCGTGCTGGCATTCCTGACCGGCCCCTTGATGGGCGCGCTGGCAGGGCTTGTGCCCACGCGGCGCGGCATCGCCTGGGGACACTTCTTTGATGTCGGCATGCGCGATGTAGGGCGCAGCCTGGCGCAGGCGCTCTGGCAGTGGAGCCAGTTGCCTGCGCTGGCCGCGCTGTCGTTCGACGCCATCGTGCGGTCCCTCTGGCGCATGGCCGTCAGCCGCCGCCATCTGCTGCAGTGGACCACCGCAGCGCAGGCGCAGGCTTCTGCCCAATACACGCTGGGGGCTTTTGCCCGCAGCCAGGCCCCGGTGTCCATGCTGTGCCTGGCACTGGGTGCGGCCGCCTGTTGGGGGCCGCATCCTTTGATCGGCCCTGTGCTTTTCCTGCTGTGGGCGCTGGCCCCGGCCGTGGCCTGGTGGGGCAGCAAACCGGCGGTTCACGCGCGGGAGCTTTCGCTCAGCACCGCAGACCGTGCCTACCTCATGAAACTGGCGGCCCAGACCTGGCGCTTCTTTGAACGCTGCGTCGGCCCGGAAGACCATCACCTGCCGCCGGACAACCTTCAGATGGAACCGGAGCCGACCGTCGCGCACCGCACCTCGCCGACCAACATCGGCCTGTACCTGACGGCTACAGCCTGCGCGCACGAATTCAGCTGGATATCCACCGCCGAGCTGATCGCGCGGCTCGGTGCCACACTCGACACCGTCGAAGCACTGCCCAAGCACCAGGGCCACCTGCTCAACTGGTATGACACCCGGTCGTTGCAGGTGCTGGCTCCGTCTTATGTATCGACCGTAGACAGCGGCAACCTGGCAGGCCACCTGCTGGCCGTGGCCCAGTGCGTTCGCCAGCTGGCCGCGCAGCAGGCTACCCCGCCCGCCGAATCCGCCGCGCTCCTGGCATTGGGGGCCCGCTGTGAACAGCTTTGCATGGGGATGGATTTCAGCGGTCTCTACAGCCCCAAGCGCCACCTGTTTCATATCGGCCTGCGTGTGCACGAGCAGGCACTCGACGCCAGTTACTACGACCTGATCGCCTCGGAGGCACGGCTGACGAGTTTTCTCGCGATTGCCAAAGGTGACGTACCGCGGCGCCACTGGCTGGCGCTTGGTCGCACGTTCCTCACCGTGGGCGTGACGCCGGGCCTGAAGTCCTGGTCGGGATCGATGTTCGAATACCTGATGCCTTCGCTGGTCATGAGCGAGCCGGATGAAGGCCTGCTGCACGTATCGGGCCTGGCGGCGGTCAAGGAGCAGCAGGCGTACGGCCAGGCCCAGGGCCTGCCGTGGGGTGTTTCGGAGTCGGCCTACTTTGGGCAGGACCATACGCTGGCTTACCAGTATTCCCCGTTCGGCGTGCCGCGGCTTGCCCTTCGGCGGACCCCGCCGACCGACCGCGTCGTGGCGCCCTATGCCAGCATCATGGCGACCCAGTTCACGCCGCAGGAGGCAGTGGCCAACCTGCGCCAGCTTGAGCAATGGGGGGCGCGCGGCGAATACGGTTTTGCCGATGCGCTGGATTTCACCGTCGCCCGGCAACCGGGTGCACAGGCCGTGAGCCTGGTCAACACCTACATGGCACACCACCAGGGCATGTCGCTGGTGGCACTGTGCAATGTGCTGTGCAATGAGGCGCCGCGCCGCTGGTTCGCGTCAGCCCCGCTGGTACAGGCGTTCGAGTCGCTGCTGCATGAAAAAACACCGCGCCAGATCATCGAAAGCGCAGACCCGCGCGCCTTGCCCGAACCCGAGGAACTGGCCGAAGCGCGCCTTTACCATTCGCGTGAGCTGGACCCGGCCACGCCCGGCTGGCAGCCGACGCAGCTGCTGTCCAACGGGCGCTACAGCGTCGCCCTGCGGGCCAATGGCGCGGGCGTCAGCCGCTGGCGCAACGGCGGCAAAACCTACAACATCAGCCGCTGGCGCGACGACCTGCTGCGCGATGCCTGCGGGACCTTTATTTACGTGCGCCCGTCCGGCCAGGAACAGGCCTGGTCCCTGACGCAACATCCGGCACCACATCCCGGCTGGCACTACAAGGCCACTTACCTGGCAGACCGCGTGCAGTTTGACGTCAGTTCCGATCAGCTGGAGGCCAGCACCAGCGTCCTGGTCAGCCCCGAAGACGACACCGAGATGCGCAACGTCACGCTGCGCAACCTGTCGGACACAGAGATGACGCTGGACGTGATCTCGTGCTTTGAAGCGGTGCTGACCGACCCGCGCGCCGACGAAGCCCATCCGGCGTTTTCCAACCTGTTTGTCCAGACGCGCTGGCATCCCGAATGGCGCGCCCTGTTGCTGTCGCGCAAACCCCGGCTGCAGGGCGACCCTGTCATGGCGGCCGCGCACTTCCTTGCCAACTCGGAAGCCAACGTGCGCGCCATCGACTTTATTTCGGACCGGCGCGCCTTTCTGGGGCGTAACCATGCACCCGGCCAGCCGGCGCTGCAAGCCGAGGCGCGCGGCCCGGGCGGTTCCCCCATCAACGGCCTTGACCCGGTTGCAGGCCTGCGCCTTCGCATCCGCATTCCGGCAGGCGGCGTGGCCCGGCTCAGCTTTGCCACGGCCGCCGCGTCCGGCAGCGACGAGCTCGCAGCCCGCATCGACAAATACCTGCAGCCCATGCATGTGGAGCGTGCCACCCGCATGGCAGCCACCCTGGCCCAGGTACGCCTGCGCGACCTGGGGGTGGACCCCGACGAAAACGCGGCGCTGCAGGACATCAACACGGCGCTGATGTACAGCTGCGCCCGGCCGATGGCAGAACGCGGGCCGCTGGACCAGCGCCAGCTCTGGCGTTTCGGCATCTCGGGAGACAAGCCCATCGTGCTGGTGCTCATCCATTCCAGCAACGGAATGGCGCTCGTGCATTCGCTGCTGCGCGCCCAGCCCTGGTGGAGTTTCTGCGGCCTGGGGACCGACGTCGTGATCCTCAACAGCGAGGTCAACTCCTACCTGATGCCCTTGCAGCGCGACATCCTGGCGCTGCGCGACCGCACGCTGCAGCAAACGGAGAACAGCTTTCCGCGCAGCGATGCCGGTGGCTTTTACCTGCTGCGCGAGCAGGAGATCGTGCCCTCGGAAAAAGCCGCGCTGACGGGACTGGCACGCGTCATCCTGGTCGCGGACGGACGGCCGCTGGAACAACAGGCCGGAGCGCTGCGCAGCATGACCAATGCACAGCGCCACGCGGGGGCGGCCCCACAGGCGCTGCAGGCGCCAACCTCCGGCTCTTCCGGCGCTTTCGGTCCTGCAGGGCAGCCGGGCGTACTGCAACCCCCCCAGGGGCACTTTGACGCCGGTACCGGCGAATTCCGGTTCGATGTGGACAGCCTGCACCGCCCGCCCCGCCCCTGGGTCAACGTCATCGCGAATTCGTCCTTCGGCTTCCAGGTGTCGGAGGCCGGCGCCGGCTATACCTGGGCAGTCAACAGCCGGCTGCACCAGGTGACACCCTGGTCCAACGATCCGGTAGCCGACCCCGCCTTTGAGCATTACCTGCTGCAAGATCTGCAAACGCAGCAAGTGCTGGCATTGAGCCCGTCCACCCAACACGGCCCGGTGACTGCCTGCCGTGTTCGCCATGGCCAGGGCTACACCGTGTTTGAATCCCGGCACGACGCGCTCCAGACCGAAACCACCTTCTTTGTCGACAGGAACGACCCGGTCAAGCTGGTCCAGGTCAGGCTACACAACCAGGGCAGCAGCACACGCAAGCTGCGCGCCCTGGCCATGGTGGAGTGGCAAATGGGGGCGGCACGCCACGAGCGCCGTACGGTGCACACGTGGAAGGACAAAGGCCCCCTGCTGACTGCCGTATTTGCGCAGCAGCGCGAAGGCCGGGCCGGCTTCGGCGGCAGTACGGCCTTCCTGTCGCTGACCGGGTTGCCCGCCGCTGCCCAGTGGACCTGCGACCGGAGCGAATTCTTCGACACCACGGGCCGGCTGGTGCTTCCCGCCACCCTGGGGCAAAACGCTGCCAATGGTTCTGACCCGTGCGCCGCGCTGGCGAGCGAGTTCTCCGTGCTTCCCGGCCAGACACTTCAGTTCACCTTCCTGCTCGGTCATGCGAGTGATGCCGCGCAGGCACAGGAATTGGCCCGCAGCTGGCAAGGCAAAGATTCCGCAGAGGCGCTTGAACAGGTCAAGGCTTACTGGTCCGGCCTGCTTGGCAAACTGCAGGTGCGCACACCCGATCCGCTGTTTGATGCCCTGGTCAACCGCTGGCTGCTCTACCAGACACTGGCATCGCGCCTGTGGTCCAAAGCCGGGTTCTACCAGGCCGGGGGCGCATTCGGCTTTCGGGACCAGTTGCAGGACGCGATGGCTTTTGCCCTCATTGAACCGGACCGCCTGCGTGCGCAAATCCTCCTGAATGCCTCGCGCCAGTTCCCGGAAGGAGACGTGCAGCACTGGTGGCACGCGCCCGGCGGTGAAGGCGTGCGCACCCATTTTTCGGACGATCTTCTGTGGCTTCCCTACGCCTGCGCCTGGTATGTCCAGGTTACCGGCGACACCAGCATCCTGGATGAAGAGGTTGCCTTTATTGAAGGGCCGCCAATTCCTGAAGGGGCGGAAGACGCTTACTACGCGCCGCAAACCAGCGGGCAAACCGCCACGGTGTTCGAACACTGCGCCCGTACGCTGGACCGCAGCCTGGCCATTGGCGCACACGGCCTTCCGCTGATGGGCACGGGTGACTGGAACGACGGCATGAACCGCGTGGGCCACGAAGGCCGCGGCGAATCTGTCTGGCTGGGCTGGTTCCTGTGCCGCGTGGTCAATGATTTCCTGCCCTTGGCGACCTTGCGCGGCGACGACGAACGCGCGCAGCGCTGGCGCCAGGCCCGCTCCGGCTGGGTCGCCGCCCTGCACGACGCCGGCTGGGACGGCGCATGGTTTCGCCGCGCCTTTTTCGACAACGGCGCGCCGCTGGGCTCCTCAGCCAATGCCGAATGCCGCATCGACCTGATTGCACAAGCCTGGTCGGTGCTCTCGGGCGCCTCTACCGAAGCCTTCATCAACCCCGCCATGCAGGCCATGAACCAGCAGCTGGTCGACCACGGCGCCGGACTGCTGCGCCTGCTGACGCCGCCGCTGGAAAAGTCGGACAACAACCCGGGGTATATCCAGGCCTACCCGCCCGGTGTGCGCGAAAACGGCGGCCAGTATTCGCATGCCGCCGTCTGGGCCATGATGGCGCAGGCCCTCACCGGCGACACGGAAGCCGCCTGGGAAAGCTTCAAGGCCCTGAGCCCCGCCCACCGGAGTGAGCACCCGGTTCACGGCCCCGCCTACGAACTGGAGCCCTATGTGATGGCGGGTGACATCTATGGTGCTGCGCCCTATGTGGGCCGTGGTGGCTGGAGCTGGTACACCGGGTCGGCAGCCTGGCTGCACCGCGCGGCGGTTGAGAATATTTTGGGTCTCAAGGTGCAGCAAGGCACGCTCTCGCTGTCGCCCTGCCTACCTGCGCATTGGCCTTCTTTTGAGATCACGCTGCGCCTGCACGGGCGTGTGGTAAACCTTCGCTGGCAACGCGCGGGGCTCGCGGCAGAAGACAGCCTTAAACCTGATCTGGTGATCACCCCGGGGCAAGTCGTGCTGCTGGCCGATCTGCCGGTGCAAGCCGTGTTGCTGGTGCAGGCCGAAGCAGCCTGAATCGTTTACTGCTATCTATTTAATAGCTGCTTGCGCACGTCAGATAAGGTTTTCAGGCATTTTCTTCGGTAATACCTGTTTTTCGAATTCCGGCACACCTCAGGCGCGCGTCGAAAAGCCGCTAGCTAATGTAAGGCCCCTTGACCTCACCCCAGCCCCATCGCGGCATGGGCGCATCAGCGTCCACCGTGGCACCCGGCTGCGAATTGATCACGGCCAGTCGCGAACCCCACTCAAGGTATCCCACCAGCGCCGACCTGAATTCGGGGTCATCTGGCATGCCCAGCTCATCCGCCGTTTCAAGCAGCAGGGTCACCCAGCGGCGCCGCTGCTCCTGCAGCAGATGCCGGTTCAGGTGCTGCCGGATCATGTGCGGATGACCGCCATGCTGCTCCGAATAGGTGGTGGGCCCACCCAGGACTTCGCCCAGAAATGCGGCGACATGGGCCGGGTGGCTGTCGTCCATGTGAGCGAACACAGGCCCCAGCAGGACGTCCTTCTTCACGTGCTCATAAAAGCGCGTGGTCAACCGGGTCAGAGCGTCTATACCGCCTACCCACTCGTACAAGCTTGGAATGTTGCGATCTGGCATGGCGATGTCCTGGCGGGTTCAGTGGAGAGATGTCTCGGAGGGAAACGCAGATTACCATTGCCACCGGCATTCATGCCACCGCATTCATAACGTCCATCAGCCTCTGTCAAATATCCACCATGCTCACTATTGAAGGACTGCGGTTCCGCTACACCAACCCGCAAGTCGAGATCCTGACCAACTGGTCCGGCGAAATTCTGCCTGGCGTCACGCTGGTGCGGGGCGGCGATGGGCGTGGCAAGAGCACCCTGCTTCGCCTGCTGGCGGGTGCCTTGCCTGCCGACAAGGGGCAGTTGCGGCTTAACGGTATTTCCCTTAAAGACAAGCCGCATGCATATCGCCAGCAGCTGTTCTGGGTGGAGCCGCGCGCTGACTCGTTTGACCAACTCACGCCGCTGCAGTATTTCGAAGCTGTTCGTGACCAGTACCCGGTGTTTGATACAGATTTGATAGCCCCGCAGGTCGAAGGTCTGGGGCTGGAGCCGCACCTGCACAAACAGCTTTTCATGCTGTCCACCGGATCGAAGCGCAAAGTCTGGCTGGCGGCGGCGTTTGCATCGGGTGCTGCGGTGTTGTTGCTGGACGAGCCTTTTGCCGCGCTGGATGCGCCCTCCATTGCCTTCGTCAAAGGACGGCTTCAGGACATTTCAGCGCATGCGAGGCGCGCCGCCGTGATTGCGGACTATGAAGCCCCTGGCGAGGTGCCGCTGGCCGGCGTGATCGACCTGGGCGACTGAGCCAATCCCATTACCTCGAAACAAAGGCCAGCCGCTGCGCGACAAACCCGTCAAATGCCTTGAGCAGCGGTTCGTACTTTTCAGCGTTGCCTTCCAGCTGCGCCAGGGCCGCGCAAGTTGCCTCCAGCGTTGACAATTGCCCCGGCCTGTGGGCCTTGCGAATCACGTAATTGGACGTCGGCACATCGTCCAGAGACAGGCGCGGCAACTGTCGCAGGAACGGGTTCATGTGCAGCATCTTGCGGCTCTTGCGCCAGGTGCCGTCCAGCACCACGAGCCGCACACGTGCCGAGTCTTTCAGTTGCGCTGCATCCAGCGCGGGCGCTTCGTCATCGGGCATCTGCGGATACAACAGAACTGTGTACACGGGTTGCGGCTGCGCATCTCCAATCACGTCCTTCAGATGGTCCACATCGAAGGCCTCACCCACCAGAACGCGGCTCTGTGGCAGGCTCAGGTGCAGCAGCCGGGCGCTGTTTTTGGGGTGGTCAACTTCCAGCGGATGCTGAAGGATCAGCACCCCGGTTTCATGCGACGTAGGTGTAACCCACCCGCAGATGCAGGCGCTTTGCGGGCGAAGGCATGCGGCGCAGCGCAGGCGCGTCATACCGCCTGGCCTCAGGGCTTGCGGTCTTTCGCGGTTTCGGCCTGGGTGCCCTCGTCATTCGCGTAGGCGTTCCTCAGCTGCACGGGCTTGCTGGTCTTGCGGCGCATGCGGATGTTGAGCATCTCCACCGCCACCGAAAACGCCATCGCAAAGTACACATAGCCCTTGGGCACATGGTGGTCCAGACCCTCGGCGATGAGCACCACACCCACCACGACAAGGAAAGACAGCGCCAGCATCTTGATAGTGGGGTGGTCGGATACGAAGTGGCCGATGGCCGGCGCAAACAGCATCATCAGGCCCACCGATGCGATGACCGCCGCAATCATGACCGGCAGGCTGTCAACCATGCCGACGGCGGTGATGATGGAATCCAGCGAGAACACCATGTCCACAATCATGATCTGCACGATCACCGCCGCAAACGTTGCCTTGACGGCGCTGGAGGCGTGGCCTTCCTCGCCCTCCATCGACTGGTGGATTTCACCGGTGCTCTTCCAGATCAGGAACAGGCCCCCGGCAATCAAAATCAGGTCGCGTCCGGAAATTTCCTCTTTCAGGATGGTGAAGAGCGGGTCCACCAGCCCGATGATCCACGACAGAACGAACAACAGGCCGATCCGCATGAACATCGCCATGAAAAGACCCAGGCGCCGTGCCAGCTCCTGCTTGTCCTTGGGCAGTTTGTCCACCAGGATGGAAATAAAGATGATGTTGTCGATGCCCAGCACCAGTTCCAGCGCAGTCAGCGTCGCAAAAGCAATCCACATTTGCGGATCAGTCAGCAGTTCCATCATGGCTTTTTCCTCGTTCTTTTCAGATATTTAGCAGACATAGCAGCGACACATGAGTCTAGACCAGCATGAGCCGTGGAACCGGCTTTGCCGGGCCACAGGCGGGCGGCCCCCTCGGGGGGCAGGGAGCTACACCCAGTGAGCGACCGTGGGGGCCAAATCAACTGCCGAGAAACTCACCAATCGGCTTCAGGTCATCAATGCGGTCACAAATCGACTTGACAATCATCAGGATGGGAATGCCCAGCAGCAGCCCCCACACCCCCCAGAGCCAGCCCCAGGCGAGCAACCCCACGAACACGGCCACCGGGCTCATGCGGCTGGCGCGGCTGGTAAGCCACGGAGTCAGCAGGTTGCCCACAATGGTGTGAATGACCAGCGAAGCCCCGCCGACGGCCAATGCCATGTTGAGGGAGCCAAACTGCATGAAGGCCACCAGGGCGGAAGACGCCGCCGTAACCAGCGAACCCACATAGGGCACCAGGTTCAGCACGGCCGCCGCAACGCCCCACACAGCGGGGTTTTCCAGGCGCAACGCCCACAGCGCAAGCCAGGTCAGTACGCCGACCAGCGCGCTGGTCAGCAACTGCACCTGCAGGTAGCGCTGGATCTGGTCCGTGATTTCGTTGAGCGCCTGCAGCGTGATTTTTTTGCTGCTGATGCTTGAGCCTGCAAGCTTGATCAGCTTGCGCCGGAAACTGTCGCCGGAAAGCATCAGGAAGTAAGTGAAGAACACCACCACGGTGGCCTGGCCGATCAGCGCAATCAACCCGATGGTGCCCGACCAAAGATAATTCTTGATGTTGAAACGGGCGGGCTCCACCACGACTCGCATCGCCCCCCGCGTGGTGCTGCTTGCCGCGCTTTCCTGCGCCGCCTGTTCAAGCTGCGCGGCGGCTTTTTGCACGGTTTCCAGTGCACTGTCGGACTGGTTGGTCCGCACCTTCACGGCTTGGCGGAACTTCTGCGCGGCGGCGGGCAATGCCTCCAGCAACTGGGCTGCTTCATCGCTGAGCGAATAAGCCGTGGCGCCAATGCCGCCCACCATGGTCAGCAACACCACTGCCGCGCTCAACCAGCGTGGAACACGCTTTGTTTCGAACCAGTTGACCACGGGCGAAAAAGCATAGCTGAACAGGACGCCCAGCATCACGGGGATGAAAACGGCCTTCGCCCAGTGCAGCACAAACAGGCAGGCCAGGCCCGCCAGCACCACCAGTGACATGCTGCGGATATCAACGGGCGCCTGAACATGCAGCTGTTCAGGCTCACCGGGCGCCACCGGCGCTTGTGCGCGCACTACGCGCTCGGCATGGTCTTCTGTCATGTGTCCCTCGTCTCCGTTTTTTACCCAGGCAGCCGCCGGACTGCTTGGCGCAAAACCGGTGGTACTCAGGTATTGCAACCGACGCGGCCCGGAAAATCTGTAGGACGCTTTCGCTGGAACCGCCGCCGGGGCCCGGTTTACGCGGGCGCGGAACCGCAAGGGCTGTCCGCTGCGGCAATCATCCAGCCGAAAGGCCTGGCCTGACAGGCTCAGGCCGCGATGGCCTCCCGAACAGCGCTGAGCTGCCGCCGGGACACGGCCAGCAACTCGTCAATGCCGTTGAGCCGAACCGCCCAGCCTTCGCCTTCTTCCGGATCAAAGTGTTTTTCCAGTGCGCGTACGGCGCGGCGCGCAATCAGCGCGTTGCGATGGATACGCATGAAACGGGCTGCATGGCGTTCTTCCAGTTCGCTCAGGGAACCATCGAGGATGTAGCTGCGGCTGGCGGTACGCACAGTGATGTACTTGAGCTCGGCCTTGAAATACAGCACCTCGGCCAGCGGAACGCGTTCGGTGCGGCCGCGGTCCTGGATGATGAGCATCTCCTCGGCCGTGTCGGGCCCGGATGCCCGGGCGGATTGACCCAAACGCTCCACTTTCTGCAATGCCTGCTGCAGGCGTTCCAGGCGCACCGGCTTCGTGAGGTAGTCGACGGCCTCCAGTTCAAAGGCCTGTACGGCATGCTCGGAATGGGCCGTGACAAACACCAGGGCGGGCGGCTGCGCCAGCGAGGCAATGGTGCGGGCCAGCGTGATGCCGTCAACGCCGGGCATGCGGATGTCCAGCAGCACCGCATCGAAGGGTTCACGCTGCAAGGCCTTCATGGCCTGAACAGCATCCGCGGCTTCAGCGGCCGCCACTGCGGCCGGGGCGGTACAGTCGCCCAGCAGGGTGCGCAGGCGCGAGCGCGCCAGGGCTTCATCGTCAACCACCAATACCTTGAGCGTCATGCGGGGATCTCCAGTCGGACCTGAAATATGCCGTCCTTGAACACGGTCTTGAATTTCGCCTCGACATCATGCAGCAGCGCCAGGCGTTCCCGCACATTGGCCAGCGCCAGCCCATGGCCGCGCTCACCGGCACCTGCGGGGGTTGAATTGGTCACCTTGATCACCACCGTGCTGCCACGCCGAAGGGTGGATATTTTCAACTGCGCACCGCTGGCGCTGGGTTCCACGCCGTGCCTCACGGCGTTTTCCACCAGCGGCTGTAACAGCAGCGGCGGCAGCTTGGCCTGGTCTGCTGCTGCGTCCAGGTTCCATTGCACCTGCAGGCGCTCACCAAAGCGGACTTGCTCAATGGCAAGGTAACGTTGCGCCAGCGCGATTTCCTGGCCCAGCGTCACGGATTCGGCCGGATCGGCCAGTGCATGGCGAAACAGCTCGCTCAGGTCTTCCAGCACCGCCTCGGCCTTGGCGGGTTCGGCGCGCACCAACGCAATGGCGCTGTTCAGCGTATTGAAGAGAAAATGCGGCCGAATGCGCGATTGCAGTTCGGCAAGACGTGCAGCCGTGGCTGCGGGCGTCCGGGCCTTGGCCCGCCAGAACAGCCCCGCCAGAATCATGGCCGACAACAAGGCTCCCGCCGCCGCACTGGCCCACCAGGGGGCTGGCTGGAGCAGGCCTAGCAAAGCCAGCAAGCCGCAACCGTACAACCCGGACAACACGCCCAGCACAATGCCCGCCACCCACTGGCGCGAGAGCGCCAGCCGGTTCAGCCGCGCTTTCAGGGCACACACCGCAATCAGCCAGGCCAGGGTCGCGGGCAGCACACCACTGGTGAGCAATGAAAAACTCAGCAGCCAGTCCAGGGGTTCGCGCGCACCGAACATCACGCACACGCCGGTCACCGCTTCCACGAACAGTACGACGCGTAAAACCACACCGACATGGCAGGCATCGAACATGTTGGTGCGTGAAGCGCCGAGCGGCGCTGCTTCTTCATCGCCCGGAATGAAGCTGCCCAGCAAGGTCGATTCGCTGAAATTCTTCAGGTCGGGTACGGGCTTCATGAGGTGGGAAACGTCGATAGGGTGGAAAAAGGATCAGCTGAGGCAAGGAATGGGAAGGGTTTCCCCAGTAGTCCGGCACCCAGATAAAATCACAGGGACGAGTATTGCACCGCCCAGGGCCGTTCGGCCATGGGTTAAAACACTATTTAGGCCCGGCCGGCTGCGCAACTGCCCGAAATGGCGTGCTTACCCCACAGTCGAGCCAATGACTGCCTCAAGAAAGCCCTGACGTGAACCAATTCGACAAAAAGTCCCAAGCCTGGTCTGCCCTCTTTTCCGAGCCCATGAGCGACCTGGTGAAGCGTTATACGTCCAGCGTGTTCTTTGACAAGCGCCTCTGGCAAGCCGATATTGCCGGCTCGCTCGCCCATGCAGAGATGCTGGYCGCGCAGAAAATCATCCCAGCAGCCGACTACGCCAGCATCCAGAAGGGCATGGCGCAGATCACCAGTGAAATTGACTCCGGCGCCTTTGAATGGAAGCTGGACCTTGAGGACGTGCACTTCAACATCGAGGCGCGCCTGACCCAGCTGGTCGGCGACGCCGGCAAGCGCCTGCACACCGGCCGCAGCCGGAACGACCAGGTCGCCACCGACGTGCGCCTGTGGCTGCGCGGCGAGATCGACCTGATCGGCGGGCTGCTGACGGACCTGCAAAAAGCGCTGGTCGACATCGCCGAGAAAAACGTGGAAGTCATCCTGCCCGGCTTTACCCACCTGCAGGTGGCGCAGCCGGTGAGTTTTGGCCACCACATGCTGGCGTATGTCGAGATGTTCAGCCGCGACGCTGAACGCATGCTGGAAATCAGGAAGCGCGTGAACCGCCTGCCGCTGGGCGCCGCCGCGCTGGCCGGCACCAGCTACCCGCTGGACCGCGAACGTGTCGCCAAAACGCTCGGCATGGTCGATGAGGCCGGCCAGCCACAGGTCTGCCAGAACAGCCTGGATGCGGTAAGTGACCGCGACTTTGCGATCGAGTTCACGGCCGCCGCATCGCTCGCCATGGTGCACATCAGCCGCATGAGCGAAGAGCTGATCCTGTGGATGAGCCAGAACTTTGGCTTCATCCACATTCCCGACCGCTTCACCACCGGCTCGTCGATCATGCCGCAGAAGAAAAACCCCGACGTGCCTGAGCTGGCGCGCGGCAAGACAGGCCGTGTGGTCGGCCACCTGATGGGCCTGATCACATTGATGAAGGGCCAGCCCCTGGCCTACAACAAGGACAACCAGGAAGACAAGGAGCCGCTGTTCGACACCGTCGATACGCTGAAAGACACGCTGCGCATCTTCGCCGAGATGGTGGCCGGCATCACCGTCAAGCCCGAAGCGATGGAGAAAGCCGCGCTGCGCGGCTACGCCACCGCCACCGACCTGGCCGACTACCTCGTGAAAAAAGGCCTGCCTTTCCGCGATGCCCACGAAACCGTGGCGCATGCCGTGAAGGCGGCCACAACCCACGCGGTGGACCTGTCCGAACTGCCGCTGGCCGTGCTGCAGGAATTCAACCCCAGTATCGAAAAAGACGTCTACGATGCCTTAAGCCTGCGCGGCTCGCTGAACGCCCGCAACATCCTGGGTGGCACGGCGCCGGCGCAAGTCAAGGCGCAGATCGCAAGGCACCGGGCGCGTCTGGCCTAAGCCACGGCTAAGGTGTGCTTTGTAGAGTCAGCAACTGCGACGGACTCAACAATGCAATTACCGCCAACCAGCAATCCCGGACCAGAAGAGGCCGCTGGAACTCTTCAAGCAAGCATGAGCCGCGGAACCGGCTTTGCCGGGCCGCAGGCGGGCGGCCCCCGAGGGGCTGGAGCCCGCGGCTCCAAGCCTGCCTGCGCAGGCTTGGACGGGCGACAGAGGCGAAGCGTCTCGCGAGCCGCGGCCTGCAAGGCCTCGGGACCTACACGCAGTGAGCGACCGTGGGGGCCCAACTAATGCGTCTGCTATTGGTTGAAGACGACGCGATGATCGGCGAAACCGTGCTGCAGGTGCTGCGTACCGAGCATTACGCGGTGGATT
Source organism: Polaromonas sp. P1_E3 (assembly GCF_056405935.1). Classification (NCBI taxonomy): domain Bacteria; kingdom Pseudomonadati; phylum Pseudomonadota; class Betaproteobacteria; order Burkholderiales; family Comamonadaceae; genus Polaromonas; species Polaromonas sp. P1_E3. The sequence goes on along the minus strand of NZ_JBFUBD010000024.1, from coordinate 13,299 downwards.
GGGTACGTGATGGCCGCATGGCCGACGAGGCCCTGAACACCGAACAGTACGACCTGGTGCTGCTGGACCTGGGCCTGCCCAAGCGCGATGGCCTGGAAGTGCTTCGTGCCTTGCGGGCACGCCGCAACACTACCCCGGTGATGGTGGCCACGGCGCGCGACGCTGTGGGCGACCGCATCGCCGGGCTGGATGCCGGCGCCGACGACTACGTCGTCAAACCCTATGACACCGACGAGCTGCTGGCCCGCATACGCGCCCTGATACGCCGCAGCGCCGGACGGGCCGAACCGGTGTTTGAACACAAGGGTGTGAGCCTGAATCCGGCCACGCGCGAAGCCAGCCTCAACGGCCAGCCAGTGTCGCTTTCAGCACGTGAATGGGCGGTGCTCGAACCGCTGCTGGCGCGTCCGGGCGTGGTGTTTTCACGTGCGCAACTTGAAGAAAAACTCTTCAGCTGGAAAGATGACATCAGCAGCAACGCAGTCGAGGTGTACATCCACGGTGTCCGTAAAAAACTGGGCAACGACATCATCCAGACTGTCCGTGGGCTGGGTTATCTGGTGCCCAAACAATGAAGAAACCGGCAAGTCATTCCTTGAGGAGACGGCTGCTCTGGTTCGTGCTGGCCGCCATCTTCCTGGCCGCCTTGCTGCAGGCAGCCACAGCCTACCGCGGCGCCTTGCAGCAGGCAGACGCGATGTTCGACGACCACCTGCAGCAGATGGCGCGCTCGCTGCGCAGCGGCATTCCGCTCAATGTCCCGCTCGACGAAGCCGACGAGGACGACCGTTTTGAGGTGTATGTGCAGATCTGGGGCCAGGACGGCACGCAGATCTTCCGCTCGACCCGCTCGGCCCTTCCACCGCGCGCGGTGCTCGGTTTTTCAGATGTCGAAGCGCACGGCAACCGGTACCGCGTTTACACCTTGCAGACCGCGCTGCAAACCGTGCAGATCGCGCAGGACCTGGATGCGCGATCAGCGCGCGCGCGCACGCTGGCCTTGCGCGCCGTGCTGCCTTTTGCCTACCTCACTCCGCTGCTGATGCTGGCCGTGTGGTGGGTTATCAGCCGCTCGCTGGCACCCATCGAGCGCGCCCGGCGGCAGGTGGCGGGGCGCCTGGCCGACGATCTGTCGCCGCTGGCCAACGATGGCCTGCCTGACGAAGTGCGGCCGCTGGTGGAAGAGCTGAACCTGCTGTTTGGCCGGGTGCGCGGAGCCTTCGAGGCGCAGCGGCATTTTGTGGCCGATGCGGCGCACGAGCTGCGCTCGCCGCTGACGGCGCTCAAGCTGCAGGCGCAAGCCCTGCGCCGCAACAATGACGAGCCCGCCGCGCGGGAAGCTGCCATTGCACGCCTGAACCAGGGCATAGACCGGGCGATACGGCTGGTCGAGCAGCTCCTGGTGCTGGCGCGCGAGGAAGCTGGTGGCACGGCGCAGGCATCCGCCCCCGCCCCGGTGGACCTGAGGTCCATCGTGAAGCTGGCCGTGGCTGACGTATTGCCGCATGCGGGCCACAGGCAAATCGATCTGGGCCTGGCCGGCAGTGAGCCGCTGCAGCCGGTGGAGGTCAACGGGAACGGCGAGGCCCTTCGCATCTTGCTGCGCAACCTGCTGGACAACGCCGTCAAATACACACCGGTGGCGGGCCGCGTCGATGTGTCACTGGACTTGCAGGACGGCCGGCCGGTGCTGACCGTGGAAGACAGCGGCCCGGGCATTGCCGAAGAAGACCGGCACCGCGTGTTTGACCGCTTCTTCCGCGCCGCCAGCGTCGCAGCCACAGCAGGCGCACCGGCCGAGTCGGCTGGAGCCCTGATTTCCCCTGAAACCGGCAGCGGCCTCGGGTTGGCCATTGTCAGGGTCATCGCGGAGCGCCATGGCGCGGCGCTGCGGCTCGGCACCTCGGAGCGGCTGGGCGGGCTGCGGGTCGAGGTCCGGTTTCCGGCGCCCGGCACCACCGCCTAGCAACTGCCATTTGCTACTTTTTCCATAGCTTCTTGCGCGCGTCCAGCCTAGGTTTCAGGCACTTTTATCAAAATTTCTTCCTGAGCCACCGCCCGCTTCCTGCCCTGAAAACTTAAGCCTCACCTAAGGCGGGCGCCCCATAGTTGTACCCATCGGCACCGGTGTGTGCCCTCAACGCAAGGAAGCCTGTCCATGAAATCTGAAGCATTGAAAAATACCCGGCTCGTCACCGCACTCCTGGCTGCGGGCGCCATCGGTGGCGCCGGCGTCAGCGCACTGAATGCCGTGCACCCCGCCGCTACGGCGGCCGTTCCTCCGGCCATTACCGCCACCACCACAGCCCCGGCACCCATGGCCCTGCCCGACTTCTCGCAGATCACCGAACGCTACGGCCCGGCGGTCGTCAACATCAGCGTGACCGGCACCACTAAAGTGCGCGGCGACTCACCGCTGGCGCAGGACGATGGTGATGACGACGACTCACCTTCCGGCGATCCGTTCTTTGAATTCTTCAAACGCTTCCAGCAGGGCCCGGGCGCGCGTGGCCGCAGCGGCCCGCAGCAGGAAATGCCCACACGCGGCCAGGGTTCGGGATTCATCGTCAGCCCTGACGGCATCATCCTGACCAACGCCCATGTGGTGCGCGATGCGAAAGAGGTCACCGTCAAACTCACCGACCGGCGCGAGTACCGTGCCAAGGTGCTGGGCGCAGATCCCAAGACCGACGTGGCCGTGCTGCGCATCGACGCCAAAAACCTGCCCGTGGTGACACTCGGCAAGATCAGCGAACTCAAGGTCGGTGAATGGGTGCTGGCCATCGGCTCGCCCTTCGGGTTTGAAAACACCGTGACCGCCGGTGTGGTCAGCGCCAAGGGCCGCTCACTGCCCGACGACAGTGCTGTGCCCTTCATCCAGACCGACGTGGCCGTCAACCCGGGAAACTCGGGCGGTCCGCTGTTCAATGCCCRCGGCGAGGTCGTGGGCATCAACTCGCAGATCTACACCCGCAGCGGCGGCTACCAGGGCGTCTCGTTCGCGATCCCGGTCGACGTGGCGGTCCGCATCAAGAACCAGATCGTGGCCACCGGCAAGGTCGAGCATGCGCGGCTGGGCGTGGCGGTGCAGGAAGTCAACCAGTCCTTTGCCGACTCCTTCAAGCTGGACAAGCCCGAAGGCGCACTGGTCTCCAGCGTGGAAAAAGGCGGCCCGGCAGACAAGGCCGGACTGCAGTCGGGCGACGTGATCCGCGGCGTCAACGGCCAGCCCATCGTGTCCTCAGGCGACCTGCCCGCGCTGATTGGCCTGGCTGCGCCTGGCGACAGTATCCGGCTGGACATCTGGCGGCAAGGCGCCGCCAAGGTGATCACCGCGCGGCTGGCCAGCGCCGACGAGAAGACAGCCCAGGCCGCCGCCAAAAAAGACACGCCCAACCAGGGCAAGCTGGGTCTGGCCCTGCGTCCGCTGCAGCCCGAAGAGAAGCAGGAAGCCGGCGTGGACAATGGCCTGGTGGTCCAGCAGGCGAGCGGCCCGGCGGCCATGGCCGGGGTGCAGGCCGGCGATGTGCTGCTGTCCATCAACGGCGTCCCGGTGAAAAACATCGACCAGGTGCGCGCCACCGTGGCCAAAGCGGAGAAATCCGTGGCGCTTCTGATACAGCGGGGCGACAGCAAAATTTTTGTGCCGGTGAATTTCGGCTGACCACCGGACGACGGGGCCTCTGCTTTTTTGCCAGAGGCCCTCTGAAAAATCACATCAGCGGGCCCAGGCCCGCTTTTTTTGGGCCGTTTTTCGCCACCCCGCGGGACATTTTGTTACATCCAGATCGGCTACGCTTGGCCTCCCGAAGGAGAGGAAAACGTGAGCCCAACAATGAAAAAAGCCGCACTGGCACTGATCGCGGCTGTCTCGCTGCATGCCCATGCCCTGCAAATCACCAGTCTTTCGCCGCAAGGCGAAGTCGCGCGTGTCAGGCAAATCGTTGCCAAGTTCGACGAAGGCGCCGTCAATTTCGGTGACCCCAAGGCGCCGGCACCGCTGTCGCTGAGCTGCAGCGATGCGCAGGCCACCAAGGGCTCCGGCCGGTGGATCAATGAACGCGAATGGGCTTTCGAATTTGAAAACGACCTGCCACCCGGCGTGAGCTGTTCGGTGCAGGTGGTCAGCACTTTCAAGTCGCCCAAAAGCCAGCCCGTGGGCGGCTCCACCTCCTACAAATTCAACACCGGCGGCCCATTCATCCAGAACCTTCGACCCGGCACTTACGAGCGCATCGACGAAGAACAGTACTTCGTGCTGCAGTTCAACGGTGCCGCCACACTGGCCAGCGTTCGCGAGAACGTCTGGTGCAACGTGGAAGGCCTGGGTGAACGTGTTCCTGTCAAGCTCATCGACGGTAACGAGCGCAACGAACTGCTCAAGTCGCTGGGCCTGGAAAAGGCCGCAGCGCAGGAGCCGCTGCGCTACGCCACCCTGACCTGCAACCGGCGCCTGACATCGGCCGCCAAAGTGCAACTGGTGTACGGCAAGGGCGTCACCACACCGAGCGGCATACCCAACTCAGTGGAAAAACGCTACAACTTCCAGGTACGCGAGCCATTTGCGGCCAGCTTCACCTGCGAACGCGAAAACGCCCAGTCGGCCTGCCTGCCGATGCGGCCCATGACCCTGAACTTCAATACCCCCGTGCCACGCAAGCTGGCCGAGGCCATTCGCCTGAAGGGTGACAAGGACACGTTCAAGCCCGCCTTCGAGGAAGGCAACAGCGACGGCGACAGCCTCGTTAATGCCGTCACCTTCAAGCCGCTGTTTCCTGAACAGGCGCAGTTCATGCTGGAGCTTCCCAGAGGTTTTAAAGACGCCTCGGGCCGCACGCTGCGCAATGCCGACAGCTTCCCGCTCAAGGTGGGTACCGGTTCCATGCCACCGCTGGCCAAGTTTGCCGCCTCTCCCTTCGGCATCGTCGAACGCTTTGCCGAACCCAACACCAAGCCGGGCGACCCGGCCCTGCTGCCTGTCACGCTGCGCAATGTCGAAGCCCTGCTGCCCGTGAAAGGGCTCACCCCCGGCGCGGCCGGGAAGGTCAGCGACCTTCAGCCCCGCACCGACGCCGACATCATTGCGTGGTTCCGCAAGGTGCAGCGTTACGACGACTACCAGGTTTCGCGCAAGGCAGCGGCCGCGGACATCAAGGGGCCGCTACCCAAACCACTCGAATCACGCGACCGCGACTACGTGCAGTCGCGCATGGTGTCGCTGCTGGGCGGTCAGGCTGGCGTGAAGACACTGGACCTGCCCAAGCCCGCCGCAGGCAACGACCCGCGCCCATTTGAAGTGGTTGGCATTCCGCTGGCGCCCGGCTTTCACGTGGTCGAGATCGCCTCGCAAAAATTGGGCGGCTCGCTGCTCGACGACCGTTATGGCAACAGCCGGACCATGTATGTGCGTACATCCGCCCTGGTGACCAACCTGGGCGTGCACTTCAAGCTGGGCCGCGAGAACTCGCTGGCCTGGGTCACCACGCTCGACAAGGGTGCCCCGGTGGCAGGCGCCACCGTGCGCGTCTCGGGCTGCAATGGCGCCGAAATCGCCAAGGCCGTCACCAACGCGCAGGGCATCGCCAATTTCAGCGGCCTGTCTTCCGAGCCCCCACGCTGCCCGGGTAGCGACTCCGCCAATGCGTATTTCGTGAGTGCGCGCAGCACAGTGGCCGGCATTGAAGACCTGGCCTTCACCTGGAGCGACTGGCACAAGGGCATAGAGCCCTGGCGCTTCAACGTGCCGACCAGCCGCGACCCCCTGCCTAACGAACGGGCCCACACGGTTTTTGACCGCACGCTGTTCCGCGCCGGCGAAACGGTGTCGATGAAACACCTGCTGCGCACCGAAACCAGCAAGGGTTTTGGCCTGCCCGAAGGCGCACCCGCCACGCTGGTCATCACGCATGTGGGCAGCGGCCAGCAATACACCCAGCCCATCACCTGGCGCAAGACCGCCACGGGCGGGCAAAGCGCCGAAAACACGTTTGCCATTCCGCCTGCTGCCAAGCTGGGCGTGTATGAAGTGCAGCTCAAGGGCGAACGCGGCAGCCGCGAGCGCAGTTTTTCCAGCGGGCAGTTCCGTGTGGAAGAGTTCCGTTTGCCGGTGCTTGAAGGCCGCATCAATCCTTCCGACAAAAAACCCCTCGTCAATGTGAAGTCCGTGCCAACGGACGTGCAAATCAATTACGTGGCAGGCGGCGGCGCCGTGGGCCTGCCCGTACGGGTGTCCGCGCTGGTGCGCGGCAAGTCCCTGAGCTACAGCGATTTCGACGAGTTCAATTTCTCGCCGCCCAGCACCGGCCGCGGCACCGCCGGCAACCAGGGCGAAGAGGAAAGCACCTCTTCGCAGGACCAGCGTGTGATTGCCGACAAACTGCCGCTGACGCTGGACCGCAATGGCGCAGGCAAGCTCACCATCAACGACATCCCGGAACGCAGGCAGCCGCAGGAGCTGCTGATGGAAGCCACTTATGCCGACCCGAACGGCGAGGTCCAGACCATTCGCAGCACCTCCACCGTCTGGCCTGCGGCCGTGGTGGCGGGCATCAAGACCGAAGGCTGGGTGTCTTCCAGCCAGAAGATCAAGTTCCAGGCGCTGGCGCTTGACCTGACCGGCAAGATCGCCCCCGGCGTGTCGCTTGAGGTGAAGGCTGTAGCGCGCATCACCACCACCAGCCGCAAGCGCATGGTGGGCGGCTTCTATACCTACGACAACAAAACTGAGGTCAAAGACCTCGGCAGCGTTTGCAGCGGCAAGAGCGATTCGCGCGGATTGCTGCTGTGCGAAACCAAACTCGGCGAGCCCGGTGAGGTCGAACTCATCGTGACGGCCAAGGACAAGGATGGCAACACCATCCAGGCCGCCAGCAATGTGTACGTCACCCGGCAGGGAGAACTCTGGTTTGGCGGTGAAGACCACGACCGCATGGACGTGCTGCCCGAGAAGAAAAGCTACCAGCCCGGTGAAACCGCCAAGTTCCAGGTGCGCATGCCTTTCCGGTTTGCCACGGCGCTGGTCGCCGTAGAGCGTGAAGGCATTGTGGAGACCCAGGTGGTGCAGCTCAACGGCCAGGACCCGACCGTGAACCTGCAGATCAAGGAAGGCTGGGGACCGAATGTGTACGTGAGCGTGCTGGCCCTGCGCGGCCGCCTGCGCGAAGTGCCCTGGTACAGCTTCTTCACCTGGGGCTTCAAAGCGCCACGTGAGTGGTGGACGTCCTTCTGGTACGAAGGCCGCGAATACGTCGCGCCTACCGCGCTGGTCGACTTGAGCAAGCCGGCCTTCCGCCTGGGCGTGGCTGAAATCCGCGTCGGCACCAAGGCGCACCAGCTTGACGTCAGCGTGAAAACCGACAAGGAAAGCTATGCCGTGCGCAGCCAGGCCAAGGTCACCATTACCGCGAAGCTGCCCAATGGACAGCCGGCCGCCAATGCCGAAGTGGCGCTGGCCGCAGTGGACCAGGCCCTGCTGGAGCTGATGCCCAACAGCAGCTGGAACCTGCTGGACGCCATGCTGCAGCGCCGCGCCTGGGGCGTGGAAACCTCGACCGCGCAGATGGAAATCATCGGGCGCAGGCATTTCGGCCGCAAGGCTGTGGCAGCCGGCGGCGGCGGCGGACGAAGCAACACGCGCGAACTGCTCGACACCCTGCTGCTGTGGAACCCGAAGGTGCAACTCGACGCCAACGGCCAGGCCGTGGTGATGGTGCCGCTCAACGACGCGCTGACCACCTTCAAGATTGTGGCGGTGGCTGACGCAGGCACCGGCCTCTTCGGCACGGGCCAGACCAGCATCAAGGCCACGCAGGACTTGCAGATCATCAGCGGCCTGCCACCACTGGTGCGCGAGGACGACCAGTTCCGTGCACAACTGACCCTGCGCAACACCACCAAAGTGGCCATGAAGGTGGAAGTGAGCCCGCGCGCCACAATGCTGGACCTGAAACCGCAGACGGTGGACATCCCCGCGGGTGAAGCGCGTGAGGTGGCCTGGATGGTCACCGCACCGGCGCAGCTGGCGCTCACACGCGCCGAAGCCATCCTGTGGGAGATCGAGGCCAAAGACACGATCAGCGGCGCGCGCGACGGCCTCAAGGCACGCCAGCGCATCATCCCGGCCGTGCCGCTGACCGTGCAGCAGGCCACGCTGGTGCAGGTCGACGGCAGCTTCACGCTGGACGTGAACCCGCCGGCCGACGCGCTGCCGGGCCGCGGCGGCCTGAAGATGTCACTGCAACCGAAACTGGCTGAAGGCATGGACGGCGTGCGCGACTGGTTCGCCAACTACCCCTTTGCCTGCCTTGAGCAAAAAACCAGCAAGTCGGTGGGACTGCGCGACAGCAAGCTCTGGCAGACCGTGCTGGCACAACTGCCCAGCTACCTGGACAGCGATGGCCTGGCCAACTACTTCCCGCCGCGCGACGGCGAAGCGAATCGCGGCAGCGATGCACTGACGGCCTACCTGCTGGCGGCCACGCATGAAGCCTCTGGCATCAACCCGGCCTTTGCCCTGCCCGACGATGCGCGCGCCCCCATGGAGCGTGGCCTGATCGCGTTCGTTGAAGGCCGCATCCAGCGCGAGTTCTGGAGCCCGCGCAAAGACCTCGACGTGCGCAAGCTGGCCGCGCTGGAAGCGCTCTCGCGCTATGGCAAGGCGCAGGGCCGCATGCTGGGCAGCATCACGATTGCGCCCAACCAGTGGCCTACGCACGCGGTGATCGACTGGCTCAATATCCTTAAACGCGTGGCCGATGTGCCGCAGCGGGATCAGCGCATCGCCGAGGCCAACCAGGTGCTGCGTTCGCGCCTGTCCTTCCAGGGCACCAAGCTGGTCTTCAGCACCGAGAAGGACGACTACTGGTGGTGGCTGATGACCAACGGTGATGTCAACACCGCGCGCCTGATGCTGGCCGTGATGGACGACCCGGCCTGGAAAGACGACATGGGGCGCCTCGCCAACGGCTTTATCGCGCGCCAGCAAAAGGGTGCATGGCACACCACCACGGCCAACCTGTGGGGCGGCCTGGCCCTCGACAAGTTCTCGGCCAAGTTTGAAGCCACGCCGGTAGCGGGTGTGACCAAGGCGACGCTAGCCGCAGCAGCAGCCAGCGTGGCGAGCGTGGACTGGGCCAGGGTTGACCGCATCAAGACCACCGACGCAGCCGGCGCACCCAACCAGACCACCTTCTTCGGCGCACCCGCCTCGCCCGGCAACCTGCGCAACAACAGCATGTTCCTGCCGTGGGGCAGCGCCGCGAAGGATACGCTGACCGTGACGCACCAGGGCGCGGGCAAGCCATGGCTCACGTTGCAATCCATCGCAGCCATCCAGCTCAAGGCACCTTTCAACGCCGGTTACCAGATCAAGAAAACGATCACCCCGGTGGAGCAAGCCGTCAAAGGCATCTACACGCGCGGCGATGTGGTCCGCATTACGCTGGAAGTCAACGCCAGCGCCGACATGACCTGGGTCGTGATCAGCGACCCGGTGCCGGGCGGCGCAACGATCCTCGGCGGCGGCCTGGGCCGTGATTCCGAAATCGCCACCAGCGGCGAAAAGAAAACCGGCGCAGGCTGGCCGGCATTTGAAGAGCGCAGCTTTGAAGCCTTCCGCAGTTACTACGAATACCTGCCCAAGGGCGTGGTGAAGATGGAGTACACCGTGCGCCTGAACAACGTCGGCGACTTCGCACTGCCGCCAAGCCGGGTCGAGGCCATGTACGCGCCCGAGATGTTTGGCGAGTTCCCGAATGCGCGGGTGAAGGTGGAGGCGGCGAAGTGACGTTTCGTCACGCAAGGACCGGCCTGGCTGCTATATTTTTTATAGCTGCTTGCGCCCGTCCTGCATGGGCTGTAGCCACTTTTGATGAGGTAAAACGCGACTTCAGACCGTCCGACACGCTGATTCTCGACCGCAGTGGCGAAGTCATCCAGCGCCTGCGCACCGACAGCGCCGTGCGGCGCGGCCAGTGGGTGGCGCTGCCCGATGTGTCGCCTGCCTTGCGCACGGCGCTGATCCTGAGTGAGGACAAGCGCTTTTATGAGCACAGCGGCGTGGACTGGCGTGCCGTCTCTGCGGCGGCTTGGGGCAATCTGTGGAACACCAGGACCCGCGGCGCTTCAACCCTCAGCATGCAGCTGGCGGGTTTGCTCGACGAGGACTGGCGCGCCGGTGCGGGTGGCCGCAGCATGGTGCAGAAGGTGGGGCAAACCGTGTCGGCCCAGGTGCTGGAGGCTCGCTGGCGCAAGGACCAGATTCTTGAGGCATACCTGAACCTTGTCCCTTTTCGCGGCGAGATGGTGGGCATTGATGCACTGAGCCGCACCCTGTTCGGCAAGGCGGCCCATGGGCTCGATGAACGCGAGGCGGCGATTGCCGCCGCGCTGGTGCGCGCTCCCAACGCCAAAGCTGTGCAGGTTTCGCAGCGGGCGTGCGGCGTACTGAAAACCATGCAAGCCCCGGCCAAGACCGACTGCGAGGGCCTGGACCTGTTTGCCACCGCCGCGCTGCAGCGCAAGGCATTTGACCCGAGTGAGGGCGTGGCACCGCACCTGGCGCGCCGGCTGCTCGCGGCCCAGGCCGATACCCCCGGTCGTACGGGCGTGCCCCGCAGCCTGGTTTCCACCGCACGCGCACCGCTGCAGCGCTTTGCCGTGCAGACCCTGACCCAACAGCTGCGCGAGCTGCGCGGCCGCCACGTCGAAGACGGCGCCATTGTGGTGCTGGACAACGCCACCGGCGAAGTGCTGGCCTGGGTGGGCTCGTCGGGCGAACTGAGCGGCGCGGCCGAAGTCGACGGTGTGATGGCGCTGCGCCAGCCGGGCTCCACGCTCAAGCCGTTTTTGTATGCAGAGGCGATTGCCGAGCGCCGCATCACCGCAGCGTCGCTGCTCGAAGATTCGTCCTCGCAGATCCAGACGGCCGGCGGGCTCTACATTCCGCAAAACTACGACCGGCAGTTCAAGGGCCTGGTGTCGGCCCGCACCGCACTCGGTGCGTCGCTGAACGTGCCCGCCGTGCGCACGCTGGTGATGGTGACGCCCGACGCTTTTCACAAACAGCTCAAGGCCGTCGGCCTGCCGCTCAAGGAGTCCGGCGACTACTACGGCTACAGCCTGGCGCTGGGCAGCAGCGAGGTGTCTCTGCTGTCCCTCACCAACGCCTACCGCACGCTGGCCAATGGCGGGCGCTACAGCGCGCCTTCGCTGGTGAAAAACCCCAAGCCGGTCTTCAAGCCCGCACTGGATGCGCGGGCCGCCTTCATCGCCACCGACATCATGGCCGACCCGATGGCGCGCGCCCGCACCTTCGGCACCGACAGCATCCTGGCCACGCGCTTCTGGAGCGCCGTGAAAACCGGCACCAGCAAGGACATGCGCGACAACTGGGCCATGGGCTTTTCGCAGCGCTACACCGTAGGCGTATGGGTCGGCAATGCCAGCGGCGCACCCATGTGGGACGTCAGCGGCACCACCGGCGCCGCGCCCATCTGGGCCGCGATGATGAATTACCTGCACAAAGCCGAGGCCAGCCGCGCGCCGCTGCCACCCGCCGGCCTGGTGCAAAGCCAGACCCGTTTTGGTGACCAGGGCGGCACACCGCTGGAAGCATCCCGCAACGAATGGTTCCTGAAGGGCACGGAGCAAACTGTTTTTGCTATGAATTCAGGAGCTGGTGGCGCACGTTCTGAAAGGGCTACAGCACGAAATGGCTTGAAAAAGCCGGCTACCGAACCCGACGCCCCGCCCCGTATCACCGCCCCAGCCTCCGGCACCATCATTGCGCTGGACCCGGACATTCCGCCGAAACACCAGCGCGTCAGCTTCAGCGCCGAAGGGCGCGGCACGCGCTGGCTGATGGACGGCAAGGAGTTTGCGCGCGGGCCCCAGGCGCAGTGGATGCCCTGGCCGGGCCGGCATGTGGTGCAACTGGTCGATGCCGGCGGCAAGGTGGCCGACGAGATCAGGCTCGAGGTTCGCGGCGCCGGTGTGCGCGAAGCCAGTGTGCGCAGCGGCGCGACTGCGGCACGGTGATCTTTCCAGTCCCGGTACCCGACCACGCTGTACCGGCCATGCTTTACCTCCAATCTCCCATGCTTCACCTTCAACGCGTCCCGTCATTTCCTTCAGCGGCTGAAACCCGGCGTTTTCTCTATAGAACGCTGGTTGTTCTGTGGGTGGCGCTGTGCATGCTGGCGGCGGGTGATGCCGTGGCAGCACGGGCGCGTGCCGGACAGACAGACGTGCCGTCCGATGCCGCACAGGCACCCACACCGAGCGATACCGCGCAAATCGCCACGCCCGCCGAGGCCGTGCGGGTGCCCGTCCCGCCCTACAGCGCCCGCGTGCTCGACACCACCGGCACGCTGAACACAGCCCAGGTCGCGGCCTTGAACGAACAGATCCTGGCAATCGAAGCAGACACGCGCGCAGCAGTCGTCGTGTTCATGCTGCCGACCACGGGTGAAGACTCCATCGAGGAATACGCCACGCGCGTGTTCGAGAAATGGAAACTCGGCGACACCCAGCGCGACGACGGCATCCTGATCCTGGTGGCACTGGAGGACAGGCGCATGCGCATTGAGGTGGGCCAGGGCCTTGAGGGCACCGTGCCCGACGTGCTGGCGGGCCGCATCATCGACCAGGACATGAAGCCGCGCTTTAAGCGCAACGACTACGGGGGTGGGTTGGAAGCGGCCGTCAGCCACATCGGCGCGCTGTTGCGGGGCGAGATTGAGCCCCCGGAAGCGAGCCCCCGTGGCATCACGCCCTTTGGCTGGGCTTTTATTGCCGCGCTGCTGTGGGGTTTTGCCGTGGGCATGATTCGGGCGCGCCGCACCTGGAAGTGGCCCGTAACGATCGGCGTCGTCGCCGCGGTACCGGTGGTAGCGGTGGTTGTGCTGAAGAATGTCGCCATCGGAGCCATCCTGCTCTCTTTCCCCGTGCCGCTGGCGTTTGCGCTGGGGTTCGGCTGCGGCCGCTCCCGCACGGTGCGCCTGGTGACGGGTGGTATCGCGCTGGCGATCAGCGCCATGGTCGGCATTGCCTTCGTGGTGGGCTCCGAGCGGTTCGGCTTGGGCCTGCGCTACGCCCTGGGGGGCGGTATAGGCTGTTTGCTGCTCGGCCTGATCGCCATGGGTATGCGCGCGGCCTACAAACGCAGCCTGGTGGAGTTTGCCGTGCGCAGCGCCCTGGTGGCCTGCGTTGTGGGGTATGTGGCGTTTCAGAACCCGCCAGACCTGCTTCTAACTGACTGGGAATCCTGGATGCCGACAGGCATGGCATTCGGGCTGGCGA
>NZ_JBFUBD010000023.1:0-30930 GCF_056405935.1 Polaromonas sp. P1_E3 | reverse complement strand
CAGTAGCCCCCTGTTGAAGCTCACTTTGTGTAGCTTCCTCTCCCCCTCAGGGGGACAGGCGCCTTGCGCCCGGCAGAGCCGGATCGCGGCGACAACTGGCTCCCCCCGGGCGGCTACGCCGCCTCCCCTCAAGGGGCGGCGCCTGCGAGCTGGCAAAGCCAGACCCGGGCCCCTGCTGGCTAAATCGGGAAACAGAGTTGTGCTATTGATTTCATAGCTGGTTGCGCCCGTCCTGTATGGTCAAAAGGCCTGTTTCATTGCTGAAACAGGCCTTTTTTTTGGGCGGGGGCGTCTATCAGGTCTCTTTGAGCAGCTTCTCGATCAGCTGGTGCAGCGCCGCAAAGTCGGGCTCACCCACATACTGTTTGACGATCTCACCGCGCTTGTTGACGAGGTAGGTGGTGGGTGTGAGCTGTACATCGCCCCATGCTTTGGCCACCGCGCCCGTATTGTCGATCGCCACCTTGAAGGGCAACTGGCGCGTTTGCGTGTAATTGACGACATAGCTGGGCGGGTCGTAGCTCATGGCCACGGCCAGGGTGTCGTAGCCTTGGGATTGGTATTTGTTGTAGGTCGAAATGACCTTGGGCATCTCGGCCACACACGTCACGCAGCTGGTGGCCCAGAAATTGACGAGGGTGACCTTGCCTTTGAGGTCGGCGGTGGTTTTTTTGCTGCCGTCCAGCAGCACGAAGGTCGATTCCGGCGCGGCCTCGGCACCGCCGCATCCCGGCAGGCAGGCAAGGGCCGCCACAGCCAAAATGCCGGCCAGTGCCGTGCGGCATACTGTCAGGCGGGATGTCAATTTCATTGGAAGGACCTCATCATGCAACGTCGCAATTTTAACCAGGCCGGCGTCAGCGCGTTGGGCGCACTGATATTGGCCACCTACCACCAGGCCCACGCGCTTTCGCTGGGGGACCTGTCGGGCATCAGCAATGCCGACGCCAGCGCCGGCCTGAAAACCGCCCTTGAAAAAGGCGCCATTGCAGCCGTCGCCCTGCTGGGCAAGACAGATGGATTCCTCGGCAACCCAAAAGTTCGCATTCCTTTGCCCGGATACCTTGAAGACGCGTCGAAACTGCTGAAAAACTTTGGCCAGGGCAAGCGGATCGATGAACTGGTGACGTCCATTAACCGCGCCGCTGAAGCCGCTGTACCCATGGGCAGGGACCTGCTGGTCAATGCGGTGCGCACCATGAATGTGAATGACGCCAAGAACATCCTGACGGGTGGCGAAACCTCGGTGACCACTTTCTTCGCCGAGAAAACCCGCACCCCGCTGGGCGTGAAATTCCTGCCGGTGGTGACCAAAGCCACCGAAAAGGTCGGCCTCGCCAACAAATACAACGAATTTGCCGGCAAGGCCGCGGGCTTTGGGCTGGTCAAGAAGGAAGACGCCAACATCCAGCAATACGTCACCGGTAAGTCGCTGGACGGCCTCTACCTGATCATTGGCGAAGAAGAAAAGAAAATCCGGCAAGACCCGGTCGGAACGGGCAGTGCCATCCTCAAGAAGGTCTTCGGATCCATGAAATAAAGATTTTGCAGGAATATTGGACCGAAAATCAGCAGAAACCCATATGGTACGGGCGCTAGCAGCTATCAAAAAGTGAGCAATAAGGGGCGCAGTGCAGCGCGATCTGGTGCAGCACCGGAGGCGGCATTTTCAGGGGCTGGGCGACCCCAAAAAAACGCATTTACTTACATGCGGTTGGTAAATATGACCACGCGGGAAATGCCTTAACAGCCTCGCCGATAAACGTGCTCTGATCTGGTTGCAGCGAACGGTCCGGAGCGACTGCAGACACCGCGGATCACCAGCGGTATGTGAAGAATGCCGCTCAGACCGCCAGTTGGGTTATGCAGGCTTCATCCCGTGGTTGGGGGGCAACGGATGGACGCCGGCATGAAGCGCCGCAACGTCAGCAAATCCGACAATTGCCGAAACATGGATTTATCATCAAGAAGGACATCCGTCGCTTCGCAGGGGGTGGCAACCTTGCGGTTCACGCTTCGGGGTGGCGTCCGGTTCGGATTCGCGCTTCGCACTCCCGCACGAAACCCACGAGGTGAGCCATGAATGAGCACCCGGATCAGAGCCCCAGGGGCACCAGCCCAGAGCCTCCTGCCGCCACCGCCTTGGTGGCCACGAGATTCGGCGACTGGCTGAAGTTGCTGCTGGCTGTGCTGGCCTTGCTGGCGTTGGCCTCCCCTGCCGCCTTCGCAGCCCCTTTGCTCAATGAGCCCATTCAGCCAATCCCCCTCTCGCTGAAACAGGACCCGGCCCGTGCCGAAATCGGGCGCCAGCTGTTTCACGATGCGCGCCTGTCCGGCAACGGCCGTGTGTCATGTTTCAGCTGCCATGACCTGGGTAGGGGCGGCGGTGACGGCCGCGACAGGTCCGTCGGGCTCAACGGCGGGCTGACCGGGGTCAATGCGCCGACGGTGTTCAATGCTGCGCTCAATTTCAGGCAATTCTGGAACGGCCGTGCCGACTCGCTGGAGTCCCAGGTAGACCACGTCATGCTGAACCCGACCGAGATGGGTTCGAAATGGGAAGACGTGGTTCGCAAGATAGCGGACGATGCCAAATACAAAAGCGCGTTCAGCGCCGCCTACAAGGACGGCGTCACCAAAGCCAACATCCAGAACGCCATCGCGACATTCGAGCGAACGCTGATCACCCCCAACTCGCGCTTTGACAAATACCTGCGGGGGGACGCGGAGGCCATTACCGCCGCCGAGAAGGTGGGGTACGCCAAATTCAAGCAATACGGTTGCGTCGCCTGCCACCAGGGGGTCAATGTGGGCGGCAACATGTTCCAGAAGTTCGGCGTCATGGGCGACTATTTTGCGAAACGCGGCAATCCGACGGAAGCCGACCTCGGCCGGTACCTCGTCACGAAGGTGGAAAGCGACAAGCACGTCTTCAAGGTACCGAGCCTGCGCAACATCGCGCTCACGGCACCCTATTTTCACGATGCCTCGGCCAAGACGCTGGAAGATGCTGTGGACGTGATGTTCAGGTACCAGCTCGGACGCGTTGCCTCCAGGGAGGACAAGGAGTCCATCGTCAAGTTCCTCAATACGCTTACCGGCGAACGGGACTTCAAACCGTGAAAAAAACGAACCGACTTGCCTGGGCGCCTATGGCGGCGGTCACCGCCGTGCTGCTGTTCATCCTGGTGTTCCTGTACAGCAAAACCCAAAGCTTCGACGAGTCGCATTACTTTGAGGATATGGCCGTGCTGCGCCACCTGAAGCAGCTGGACGCGCAATGGGAGCTGGATGTGCTGAAGTCCAGGATCGGGATCAACACGCACTACGATGCGCTGGCCGATAACCAGGGCGAGATGGCCCGGCTCATGGAACAGCTCGAGTCGGGTACCCACGCCCACAAGCACGATGCATCCGGGCAGGTGGACAAGCTCGCGGCGCTGGAACGCGCCGTGCAGGACAAAGCCGTCCTGATCGAGCAATTCAAGTCGCACAACTCTGTGCTGCGAAACTCACTGGCCTTTCTTCCCACCGCGGCAGAAGACGTCCAGCAGTCGCTCGGGCCCGGCCGTAGCACCACAGAGCCGGCGCTTCGGCAGGTTTCGTCTGGCGTCAGCAGGCTGCTGCTCGCGAGCATGCTGTACAGCCAGAGCCCGACTGACGAAAAGGGTGCCGAGATAGTAGAGGAACTGGGCCGGCTTGACGGCAAGCTGCACCTTACTCCGCCGGGCATTGCCGAGAGGCTGGGAATCTTCCGCGCGCATATCCAGACCATCCTGCGCGAACAAAAAACAGTCAATGAACTTCTCGCGGGTATTTCCTCGGCCCCGACCGCCAAATTGCTCGATGAGGCCAACGATGCATCAACGATCGAGCAGCAGCAAGTGGGGGCGGAGGGCGAGCGCTACGGCCGCTACCTGCTGATTTTCTCGGCGGTGCTGGTGGCCCTGCTGCTGTATGCAGCCCTTCACGTGTTTCGCAGCCACGCGGTGATCAGGCGCGTCAACACAGAACTGCAGGGCGCCAATGAGCATCTTGAGCAACGCGTGCAGGAGCGGACACAGGAGCTGCGACAGGCGCAAACTGAGTTGATGTCCACGGCRCGCCWGGCKGGCATGGCMGAGATCGCSACCAAYGTGCTGCACAACGTGGGCAACRTYCTCAACAGCGTCAATGTCTCCGCTGACCTGATCGGCAGTACCTTGCGAAAATCCAGAATACAGGGGCTCTCGCGCGGCGTGCAACTGATGGACGAGCACGCCGCAGACCTGGGCAACTTTCTGGTTCATGACGAAAAGGGAAAAATACTGCCTGGCTACCTGAGCGGGATTTCCCGGACTTTGGTGGAGGAACAGCAGGGCATGCTCAAGGAGCTGGAGCTCCTCACCAGAAGCATCGACCACATCAAGGACGTCGTGGCCACGCAGCAGTCGTATGCCGGTGGAAGCAGCATTGTGGAACCGGTCCAGATTTCCGACCTGGTGGAGGATGCCCTGCGGATGAACGACGGTGCCCTGGTGCGTCACCGGGTCACTGTGGTGAAGGAATACGCACAGGTGCCCCAAGCCCTGCTGGACCGCTCGCGGGTGCTGCAGGTTCTSGTGAACCTGATCAGCAACGCCAAAAATGCCATGGGAGGCGTGTCGGGGGGATCGCACCAGATCACGCTGCGCGTGGAGCCCGCCGGTGAGTCCAGCCTGCGGGTTTCGGTCACGGATGACGGCGAAGGCATACCGCCAGAAAACCTCACAAGAATTTTTGCCCATGGATTCACGACCCGAAAAACGGGGCACGGTTTCGGGCTGCACAGTTGTGCATTGGCGGTCAGCCAGATGGGGGGAACACTTTCCGCGCATAGCGACGGGCCGGGCCGCGGCGCAACGTTCATCCTTGAGCTTCCGGTTGGCGGTGCGCGGGCTTCGCATGACAGCAATGCGCAACCCTCGCCGGCCTGATACGTCCAGTCCACCACACAAGCCATGAAAAGTCCGCAGGCCAAACCCATGACCCAAGTGCTGAACCAGCGCATCCTGCTGATCGATGACATGCCGTCGATCCATGAGGACTTTCGCAAGATCCTCGCGGCAAAACCTGCGGCGCATCAGCTGGATGTTGCCGAGACCGCATTGTTTGGCGGGGCCACGCAGATTTCACGGGGTGACTTTGAACTTGACTCGGCCTATCAGGGGCACGAAGGTGTGGCCAGGGTTGAGGCATCCGTCCAGGCCGGGAGGCCCTATGCCATGGCGTTCGTGGACATGCGTATGCCGCCGGGCTGGGACGGCGTGGAAACCATCGAACGGCTTTGGCGTGCCGATCCCCATGTGCAGATCGTGATCTGCACCGCCTACTCTGACCACCCGTGGGAAGATGTGCTGGCGCGCCTTGACGTACAGGACCGGCTGCTGGTTCTGAAAAAACCGTTCGATGTGATCGAGGTAAGCCAGTTGGCGAGGACTTTGACCGCGAAATGGGAACTGGCGCGAAGGGCGGCCGCACAGGTGAGCAGCCTGGAAGATACCGTGCAGGATCTCAAGGCGACCGAAGCGGCCTTGCGCCAGTCCAACAAGGAACTCGAAGCGTTCTCGTATTCGCTCGCGCACGACTTGCGCTCGCCCCTGAACTCGATCGATGGCTTCAGCCATTTGCTGGAAAAGGCCGTCGGCGGCGATACAGCAGAACGTGTCAGGCATTACCTGACCCGGATCCGTGAGGGCGTCAGGCAAATGGGGGAGCTCACAGACGGCCTGCTCCTGCTGGCCCAGGTGTCCCGCACCAGCCTGAAGATCGAGACGGTCGATCTTGCGGAAATTGCCGAGCGCGTGCGGCATGACTGCCAGAAGCGCAATACGGCGCGCGACGTGAAAGTCCATATAGCGCCTGGCTTGACCGCCGTTGGCGACGTCGCGCTGCTGCGCCAGGTGATGGAAAACCTGATCTCCAACGCGTGGAAGTTCACGGCGCGCGCTGCGGCCCCCGAGATTTCGGTCGGAGCGCTGCACTCCGACAACGAAGGTACGGTTTATTTTGTGCGCGACAACGGCGTCGGGTTTGACATGACCTATGCGGACAAATTGTTCGGCACTTTCCAGCGCCTGCATTCGCCTGGCGAGTTTTCAGGCATGGGAATCGGGCTGGCCAGTTCGCAGCGGATCATCTCCCGCCACGGCGGCCGTATCTGGGCTGAAGGCGCGGTAGGAAAAGGGGCCACTTTTTTCTTCACCCTGCCTCCGCCGCTGCGGCAACCCTCACCGGATGAGAGCGGTGCTGCTGCGCAGAAACACAGGAGCCAGCCATGACTCAGCCGAAGAACCAGCGGGTTTTGCTGATCGACGACATGCCGTCGATTCACGACGACTTCCGCAAAATCCTTGCGGCAAAACCCGCGGCGCAGGCACAGGCGCTGGACGATGCCGAAGCCCTGTTGTTTGGGGACGCCGCTCCGGTTGCCATCGATGGCTTCGAGCTGGACTCGGCTTACCAGGGGCGCGAAGGCCTGGCCCGGGTACAGGCGTCCATCGAAGCCGGACGGCCCTACGCCATGGCCTTTGTGGACATGCGAATGCCGCCGGGCTGGGATGGCGTGGAGACCATCGAACGGCTCTGGCGCGTTGATCCGCAGGTGCAGATCGTCATCTGCACAGCTTATTCAGACCACGCCTGGGAAGACGTGTTCGCGCGGCTGGAGGCCCGCGACCGCCTGCTGATTCTCAAAAAGCCGTTTGACCCGATTGAGGTCAGCCAGCTGGCGAGGATGCTGACCGCCAAATGGGAACTGGCACAGCAAGTGGCGGCGCAGGTGAGCAGCCTGGAAGAGGCTGTACAGGAGCGTACCCGGGCTTTGCATGACAGCGAATCGCAGCTGCGGCAAATCACCGACAGCGTGCCGGCCCTGATTGCCTACATCGACGCTGGACAGCGGTTTCAGTTCCATAACCTCGCCTATGAAGAAGTCCTGGGCCTGAAGCACGACCAGATTCACGGTAAAACCATGCGCGAGCTGATGGGAGACCAGCTCCATGACCAGGAACACGGCAAGATTAAAGAAGCCCTGGCCGGTTATGCGGCCGAATACGACCGCATCCAGATAAATTCGGACGGCCAGCCGCGGGACTACGTCATGCAGTACTTCCCACGCTATGRCGAAGGTGAGGACGAAGGCAAGGTCGTCGGGTTTTTCTCGCTGGGTACCGATGTGACCGCGCTCAAGCGCATCGATCGCATGAAAAGCGAATTTGTCTCCACCGTCAGCCACGAGCTGCGTACGCCGCTGACGTCGATACGCGGCTCGCTGGGCCTGATCGCGGGAGGCGTGGCCGGCGACCTGCCCGCCATGGCCAAAAACCTGGTCGGCATTGCCACCAGCAATTGCGAACGCCTCATCAGGCTGATCAACGACATTCTTGACAGCGAAAAAATTGAATCCGGAAAAATGCGTTTTGATTTTCAGCCGATGGAACTGCAGCCTTTGCTCGCGCAAGCCATGACCGCCAATGAAGGTTTTGCCGGCCAGCACAACGTCAAGCTGGTGCTGGTTGCCCCGGAGGAGGCGGTGAAGGCCAGTGTTGACTGCGACAGGCTGACCCAGGTCATGACCAACCTGTTGTCCAATGCCGTGAAATTCGCGCCAGCCCAGTCTGCCGTGGAGGTCCGGCTGCTGTGCAACAACGGCAGGGTCCGGGTTGAGGTAGCCGACAAGGGGCCCGGCATTCCGGAGGAATTCCGAAAACGCATCTTCCAGAAATTTTCCCAGGCCGACACCTCGGACACCCGCAAGATGGGCGGCACCGGCCTGGGCCTGAACATCTCGCGTGCCATCGTGGAGCGCATGGGCGGGCAAATCGGGTTCACGACGGAAACCGGGGTTGGAACCATTTTCTTCTTTGAGCTGCCCGAGGCGGTGCCGGCACCGATTGAAACCAGCATCAGGTCCGGCAGTGCAGGCCGGCCACTCATCCTGGTCTGCGAGGACGATCCTGATATCGCCCGCCTGATCAACCTGATGCTGGACAAAGGCGGTTTTGATTCAGACATGGTGCACAGCGCAGAGCAGGCGCTGGAGCAGGTCACGCTGATGCCTTATGCGGCGATGACGGTTGACCTGAACCTTCCGGAGCAGGACGGCATCAGCCTGATTCGTGCGCTGCGCCGGGAAGAGGCCACAAAAAACCTGCCGATCGTGGTGGTGTCCGCCAACGCCGAACAAGGCGAGCTTGAGTTCAATACCCAACCGCTGGCGGTTTCAACATGGCTGGAAAAACCCATTGATGAAAACCTGCTGATCCTCAGCCTGCACCGTGCCATTGGCAACATGGCTGAAGGCCGACCGCGCATTCTGCACGTCGAGGATGACCTGGATATCCAGCGCATTGCCGCGGCCATTGCCCAGGACTTTGCCACCTTTGAATTTGCCACCACATTGCGGGAGGCGCGGGACCAGCTGGCCAGCCGCCGCTACGACCTGGTACTGCTTGACCTCACGCTGAAGGACGGCTCGGGCTGGGGCTTGCTGGACACCATTGAAGCACTGGACATCGTGCCACCAGTGGTCGTGTTTTCTGCACGCGATGTGGAGCCCGCGCAAAGCCAGCGCGCGGAAGCGGTGCTGGTCAAGGCACACACCTCCAACGAACAACTGATCCGAACCCTGCAGCGAGTGCTTGATGACAGCCTATGGGGAACGGTCCATCCGCCACTGACTGTAGACCCACCCCCGTCCAGGCTCACTGACGTGTAGCCTGTTCCCCCCTCAAGGGGGCGACGCCTGCGGTCTGGAAAGCCAGTCCCGCGGCCCCTGCTGGTGGAATACCCCCCGTTAGTTGCGCCATCGGACTCTTTAAGCCACGGGTGCCGCGGAACCGGCTTTGCCGGGCCGCAAGCACCGTCCCCTGCAAGGGGAAAAGGGCTACACGCAGTGAGCCCGATAGGGGTGTGCCAATTTTCGGCTTTGCCAGACCGCAGGCGGGCGGCCCCCGAGGGGCTGGAGCCCACGGCTCCAAGCCTGCCTGCGCAGGCTTGGACGGGCGACAGAGGCGAAGCGTCTCGCGAGCCGCGGCCTGCAAGGCCTCGGGAGCTACACGAAGTGAGCGACCGTGGGGGCCTTACTTCTTCTGGCTGGCGCGATAGACCTGCATCACCGTCGCGAAGTCGCGATCAAAGTTGATGGGCAGGAAAGTGTCGTTGCCGGGCAGCTGCTTTTTCAGTGTGGGCGAGAAGTTGTAGCTGAACGAGCATTTCTTCACGCGTGCCTGCAGTTCGGGCGAAACGTCCTTGCTCATGGTCCAGGTCTCCGTCATGAAGGGAGGGCTTTCCCAGATCGTGCGGATGCTGGAGCCTTTGACGTCGCCCTTGACGACCATGCGCTGGTACAAGTCGCTGGCCACGGCCGCAGCCGGGAAGAAGCCGTGCATCACACCCGTGACGGAGCGCTCATGCCCGTTGGAGAACACCACTTCGTAATCCTTTTCAGGCGTCAGGCCCAGCGCAGGGAACAGCGCGCGCGGCGCCAGGTTACCCGAGTTCGAGGTTGGCGTGGTGTGCGCGATCTTCTTGCCGATCAGGTCTTTCGGTTCCTTGTACGGGCTGTCGATGCGGGTGATCAGAATCAGCTTGTAGGAGTTGCGCAGGCCCGTGGCCTTGTTGCCTGGCACCCCATATGGTGCGGGCTGGCCGGCGGTGACCAACTGCGCRGCCAGGCCGGGGTTGACCTGTGCCAGCTGGACCTTGCCGGTCGAGATGCCTTCAATCAGCTCTTTTTCACCGAGGATGTCGATGTTGCTGGTCTTGTCCATCGATTCGCCTTGCGCGTTTTGCAGGTCGATGTTTCCGCAGCGTGACAGGTGGCTGAAGTAGTCGCCCCACAAGGCCATGGTTTCGCTCTTGCCGTAGGTTTTGGGCATGGCCACGACCATTTTTTCGCGTGGGCCGGAATATTTTTCGGGCGCAGGGGCAGCCGCCGCGGCTTTCGCCTTGCGTGCGGGCTTCGCCTCGTCGGTCTGGGCTGTTGCTGAACCCAGGGCACAAGCGGCGCTGGCCAGTATTGCTGCATGGCGCAAATAGAACTTCATGAGTGATCATCCCGGTAGTTGTGGATAAAACCGCATGTGCGGTCGCGCGGCAGAGACGCCGGTTAACCCCAGTGTGCGTCCAAACTAACGTTTACTTACAGGTCGACTGACTCTAAAGGGTCATAAAGTGGGATTGCGTCAGAAAGTTTGTAGTTTTTTCGTTGAAAGAAGGGCGTCGAGGTAGCGCGCAAAATGCCTTTGCTGATAAGCGACGTTACAAATCGGTCCCGGCATCCGCCATGCGAGCAGCAGCCACCTTCCCGAGCAGCCATTGCAGTCCGGCCAAGTGCTGCTGGTCGTGGCTGCACAGGTAGTGCACCAGGCTGCGCAGTGTGAGCGCGCCGTAACCCTCGAATTGCGCCGTGCGGTCCAGCTGCTGTGGCGCAAGCCCTGACAGCATTTCCAGGGTTTGGGTACGTGCCTGCCTGAACTCCGCAAAGACCTTCCGCACATCAGCCGTGGCGTAGCTGCGTTCTTTCTCCAGCACGTAGCCGTCCAGCGATTCCAGCACGGGCCTGGTTTCTGACAAGGTGCGCTGAAACCGCACGTGGTACCCGTCGACCTCGATATCCCTGACGTGGCAGACCTGCGCAATGGCGGTGAAGTGTTCGCTGGGAATGCCTTCCCACGACGGTGGCGTCCAATTCCGGTGGCTTTCAGGAACAGCCTCGTAGAACTGCTCCAGCTGGCGCGGAAAATCCGCCATGGCCTGAAGCGTTGCAGGGTTCAGGGGCTGGTCGACGTGCATCAGTTCGGCTTTCGCAGCGAAGGCCACAGCACCGCCTGCGCCACGATGACATTCTCGCCATTGAAGGTCGCCGCCGGCGAACCGTAAAGCTCGTAGCCCAGCGCCAGGGCCTCACTCACCCGGCGGCAAAAGCCCGCGTCGTCCGGGCCGGTGAGGAGTCTGTAGGTAGGAAGACCGTCGGGGGGCGTGGTGGCGGGTGATGTCATGGCGGCGGGCGGCATATGAACGGAGGGCGATATTACCGTGTCTGCCCCCATGCTGCAGCGCGGCCCCGGCTCAGGCCTTCACCATCCCCGGCAAGGCCATCACACGCCCCGGCGCCGGCATCCCGGTAAAGGCAAAGTCGACCTCCGGCACGCGACCGCTCACGATGTCGGCAATCGCCGCGCCCGAGCCGCACGCATGCGTCCAGCCCAGCGTGCCATGGCCCGTGTTGAGGAAGACATTGGAGGTCTTGCTCTTGCCGATGTAAGGGACGTTGCTCGGCGTGGCCGGGCGCAGGCCCGTCCAGAATTGCGCGCCTTCGCCATCCGTCATCTGGGGAAAAAGCTGCTTCACGCGGCGCACGATGGCATTGCAGCGCACCAGGTTCAGCTCGGTGTTGTAGCCATTGAGCTCGGCCGTGCCAGCAATGCGCAGGCGGTTGCCAAAACGTGAAAACACCAGCTTGTACTCGTCGTCCGTCAGGCTCACCTGGTAAGAAGCGGTTTCGTTGATGACGGGCAAGGTGACCGAATAACCCTTGGCCGGGTAGATGCGCAGGCTTTGCCCCAGCACCCTGGCCCACTGCGCGCTGAAGGCACCCAGGCACATCACATACGCATCTGCTTTCAGCATTTCGACCTTGCCGCCGGCCTCGCCGCTGCCCATGGCCACCTGCACGCCGTTCAGTTGCCCCTGCGCAGCGTCCAGGCCCAGCACGGTGGTGTTGTACAAAAATTTCACACCGGCTTGTTCGCAGCGCGCAGCCAGCGCGGCGGTAAACGCGTGCGCGTCGCCGGACTCGTCGCTGGGTGTCATGCTGCCGCCGACGATGCTGCCGCGGCATTGCGCCAGCGCAGGTTCAATCGCCACGCACTCATCGGCGGTTTTCATGTCGAGCTCGCAGCCGTGCTCGCGCATGATGCGTGCGGGCTCCTGTGCGGCGTCGTACTCGGCCTGGCTGGTGTAGAAGTGCAGGATGCCTTTGGTCTGCGCGTTGTACAGCAGGCCCAGTTCGGCACGCAGCTTTTGCAGCGCGCCGCGGCTGTACATGCCCAGGTTCACGATCTGCTTGATGTTTTGTGCCGTGCGCGCGGGCGTGCAGTTGCGCAAGAACTCCAGCCCCCACAGCCACTGGTTCACATCGGCGCGCAGCCTGAAAAGCAGCGGCGCATCTTCACGAGCCAGCCACTGCAGCACTTTCAGCGGCGCGCCCGGGTTGGCCCAGGGCTCTGCGTGGCTTACCGATATTTGCCCCCCGTTGGCAAAGCTGGTTTCCATCGCGGCGGCGTTGCGGCGCTCGACCACCGTCACTTCATGGCCGCGTTGTGCCAAATACCAGGCTGTGGTGATCCCCGTGACACCAGCCCCCAAAACCATGACTTTCATGGCGATTCCTTTTCATTCAAGCAGAACATTGCAGTTGCGCAAGTGCTTCAGTGTCTTGGGGGTGGCTTGAATCAAAAGAAACGTGGCAACCGCCATGCATCACCTGTCAGCATGCTTGCGGCCGCTTCCACTGTCCTTGGTACCTGAGAGATTCAACCGGCGCCTGGGCGCTGGCTTTGCTCCTTCGGTGCGCCGCACATTGCGTGCGGCGTCTCTCCAGACGGCTGTGTGTTCCGGGCAGTACGGGACCTGAGCGATTATGGAAGTTTGCGCCTTCGGTGGCTGCCTTGGGGGCAGCGCTCTCCTGCTTGAACGGGTTTGAATTTACCACCGAAGCCTGTTTTGCCAAGCGCCGAGGGGGCGTTCAGTACCGGTCTAGCGGGTTGATTCAGGCGCTTAATAGTAGGGAACAGGGACGCTCAGCCCTCGCTCACCGCGTTCACAAAGGCGGCTTTGGCATCGGTATAAGCCTCGCGGTCGCTCGGGTGCTTTGCGGCCAATTCGGCCTTGAGCGCGGCATACCGCGCCGCCAGCGCAGCGTCGGAGCGCAAGGCGTCGCGAAATCGCAGGCGCTGCGCCCACACGTCGCCACCGTAAACCACCACATGCAGGTGATGGGTGCGGCGGCCCCCGGCCTGGCGCATGAACCACTTGCGGTCGGTCAGCGCCGCGTTGAATTCGGCAGAGGTCGTGTAGCCATTGGCGCACAGCGGCGCGGCCAGCGCCTCTGCCGCGGCCATGGACTCCACCCCGGCCAGCAGGTCAATTACCGGCTTGGCAACAAGCCCTGGCACCGCCGTGCTGCCGATGTGCTGGATGCCGATGAACGCGCCCGGAAGGCACGACAGCAGCCGGTCCCGCTCGGCGATGAACAGCGCCGGCCACGCCGGGTCGTAGGGTTCAAGGTGCACCGCCTCGTGAATGGCTGCTGAAAGCAAATCCCGCTCAGTCATGGGTAGATTAGGGGGTGGTGGCGGTTGGTAAGGAAAAGTGCCGGCAAGTCAATAAGGACGAGCGCAAGCGGCTATTAAAAATATAGCAGACTAACTGCGCGGGTAATGGCGTGGCAGCAGGGCAGCGACCAATTACCTGAGCGCCACCGCCGCGCGCCGCGCGGTTGCAAGCCGCTCTTCCAGGTAGGCGCCATAAAAATCAGTAGACGCCAGGCCCACCAGCCGTTCCGCCAGCTCCTGCCCGGCAGGGCCGAGAAACAGCACGGTGGGCGTGAAGCCCGCTTTCCATGCAGCAACCTGGGCTGCGGCTGTCGTCCACTTGCCGTCGAAGCCGGCCAGCGGCGTGACGCGGTCGCTGATGTTGAGCTGCCAGGCCTGCAGGCTGCCGTCACGCTGCGCTGGCAGCAGGTAGTTGCGCCGCACCAGTTCGCAGAAGGGGCAGCCGGGCAGGCTGATGAGCAGCACAAGGGGTTCATTTTTCTGGATGGCAATCCCCGCCGCCACGGGCAGGGACGCGGGCACAGGCAAGGCCGTGTCTTTCGCCAGCGCAAGCCCGGGCAAGGCCAAGCCGCCTACCAAAGCGGCGGTGATTTGGCGGCGGCCCAGCGTGTTCATTCAGCGCTTTCCAGCAAAATCTTTGTCAGCGCAGCCGGTTCGCTGATCATGGGGTCGTGGCCGGTCTTGATCTCTACAACCTTTGAGTTGGGCAGCCATGCGCCGTCCCAAAACTTCGGGTCTTGCACACGCAGCCGGCTGGGCGCGATGGTTGCCAGGGCCGGGTCCACGCAATTAACAAAGGTGCGCGGCACCGCGGCCACACGCTTCACGTCAAACTGCAGCGGCGCCTGGTAGGTGTTGCCGGGGTGGGGTGTCTGCCGGCGCTTCACCCATTCACGATCGGCGTCGTGCAGGCCAAACACCTCCGGGTCCGGCGGCGGAAAGCTGAAGTTGGCCGAAGCCTGTGCCGCCGTCATGCGCTGCTGCTGCGTGGCGCTGGCCTGCGTGCTGCTCCAGCTTTCGCCCGGCTTGGGCACCACAGCGTCCACGTACACCAGGTGTTTGAGGCGTTCGCCCATGCGGTCGGCCACTGCCGTGCCGATCATGCCGGCATAAGAATGCACCGCGAGCACCACATCATGCAGCTCCTCCGCTTCGATCAGGTTAACCACGTCGTTGATGTGTGTGTCGAGGTTGATCGCAGGCGAAAGCAGGTGGGCGCGCTCGCCCAGGCCGGTCAGCGTCAGGGCATGCACACGGTGGCCTTGCGCCTGCAGCGCGGCTGTCACGCGTTGCCAGCACCAGCCGCCGTGCCACGCGCCGTGCACCAGAACAAAATTCGCCATCAGATCACCTCGTTGCGTTTCAGGTCAGACAGCTGCGCGTCCGAGTAGTTCAACACTTCGCGAAGAACCTGTTCGGTATGCTGGCCCAGCAGCGGCGGCGGCAAGTCAGTGCGCACCGGCGTCGCGCTCATGCGGATGGGGCTGGAGACCAGTTTCAGGTCATCCTTTACCGGGTGCTTCCACTCGGTCACCATCTTGCGCGCCTCAATTTGCGGGTCGGCAAACACCTCGGCCAGGCTGTTGATCGCGCCGCAAGGCACCTTGGCCGTCTCCAGCGCGCCCAGCCAGTCGGCTTTGCTGCGCGTCTTCATCACCGCCTCCAGAATCGGCACCAGCTGGCCGCGGTTCTGCACGCGGTTTCGGTTGGTGGCAAACAGCGGGTTGGTCGCCAGCTCCGGTATGTTGGCCACAGCGCAGAACTTCGCATACTGCGAGTCGTTGCCCACCGCGAGGATCAAATGGTCCTTGGTTCCGTCTGCGGCAGGCGCCACTTCAAACACCTGATACGGCACGATGTTCTGGTGCGCATTGCCGGCCCGGCCAGGCGCCTTGCCGCTGACCAGGTAGTTGGCGCCCAGGTTGGCCAGCATCGCCACTTGTGTGTCCAGCAGCGCCATGTCTACCTGCTGACCCTCGCCGGTTTTCTYGGCATGGCGCAGCGCGGCGAGGATTGCCACCGTCGCATACATCCCCGTCATCAAATCCGCCACCGCAACGCCGACCTTTTGCGGTCCGCCGCCTAAGTCGTCACGCTCACCCGTCACACTCATCAGCCCGCCCATACCCTGAATCGCGTAGTCATACCCCGCACGGTCCGCATAAGGCCCGTTCTGCCCAAAGCCCGTGACCGAGCAGTACACGAGGCGGGGGTTGATGGCTTTCAGCGACGCATAGTCCAGTCCGTAGCGCGCCATGTCGCCGACCTTGAAGTTCTCTACAAACACATCGCAATGGGCAGCCAGCGCACGCACCAGCGCCTGGCCCGCAGGCTGCGCAATGTCGCAGGTCACAGATCGCTTGTTGCGGTTCGTACCCAGGTAATAAGCCGCCTCGGTGTCGGCGCCCGCTGCATCCTTCAGGAAGGGTGGCCCCCAGGTCCGTGTGTCATCGCCCGTGCCGGGCCGTTCAATCTTGATGACATCAGCGCCCAGGTCGGCCAGTGTCTGGGTACACCAGGGGCCTGCGAGCACGCGGGAGAGGTCTAGGATGCGGATGCCGGATAGGGAGTTCATGGGGGCATTTTGCCTTTAGCAGTGGATGGGAATCGCGGTCACATTGAAAAACATACAAAGCAATAAGCAAACCGAGCGATGTATCAAATATGTGACTGCCTGCTTTGATTGGAAGATGGACCGAGCAGATTGAGGCTCCTAGAATCGGCAGGACGGTATGCAGCCAGCCATTCGGCTGATCACCAAGCCCTCGCATTGCACATTCCGGAGTCGCCTATGTCCAAACTCAACCGCATTCTCAACTTCAAAGCTCTTGTGGTGCTTGTGTGCGTACTGCTCAGCGGTTGCGCACAACATCGGGAGGTGCCAACTTCGATCTATGTTCCTCCGACGATGTCCATCGGCGCAACGCTATTGGTCTTTCGCGACGCCACTATGCCGACGAACGCAAATGTGGAAGTGCAAATAGATGGCGTAGTTTTGGCGGACCTTCCGCCCTCTCGCTTTACGCGGGTTTCCGTCCCCGCCGGGAAGCATACCGTTGCTGTTGGCTTTCCGTCTCTCATGGACATGCGAGCCAGGCTCGTCATCTCATTTGTTGAAGGCGAAACTCACGTGATTCACTACGACAGCGTAGTGGGGCGCCAAAAGACACTCTTCGGTATACACCCTGATCCCATACCTGGCGTAAAGGTCGATGGACAAGGCGGTTTCATGAGAATTCGTCTCGTACCGCCCGCTGAAGCGTCGCGTGTCATCGCGCAATACCCATATGTGGCACCGCGCCCGTGAGGTTGAACTGGCACTCGTACAGTTCTGCTTACTTTGCAAGTGGCCGGTGATAGCGTCAGACGCTCCACATTTCTCTACACATACTGCTCATGATGAAGAAGTCGACCCCCGCTTCAAGTCCTGACGCGTATGTCGGCACACTGTCCGGCTGGGAGCGTGCCACCATAGAGCAACTGAGGGCTGCTGTCCTGGGCAGCGCCGCGCTGGACGAAGTCATCAAGTGGGGCCACCTGGTCTATTTGTCGAACGGGCCGGTGCTGCTCATCCGCGCAGAAGAAAACCGCGTGCTGTTCGGCTTCTGGCGAGGGCAGCGCTTGCGGGAAACGGACCCGCTGTTAAAACCCGGT
The DNA here is from genome assembly GCF_056405935.1 of Polaromonas sp. P1_E3. Lineage (NCBI taxonomy): Bacteria > Pseudomonadati > Pseudomonadota > Betaproteobacteria > Burkholderiales > Comamonadaceae > Polaromonas > Polaromonas sp. P1_E3. The sequence continues at coordinate 13,918 of NZ_JBFUBD010000023.1, read as the reverse complement.
GGCAAGTACGAAATGGCGACGAGAGAGTTTCGCGAGGGCGATGAGGTCAACGCCGCCTTGTCGCGCCGGCTTGTTAAAGAGGCGGTGCGGCTTAACAAGGCGCTTGGCGACCCCACGAAGCTCTGATATGCGGATTGCATGACAACATGAACCTGTTCTTGAGAGTTCGAACAACGGCCGCCTTGGTCTTTGCGACGGGTCTTTGGAGCCTGTCGGTGCCAGCCCATGCGCTTTCTTGTGTGGGGGTCGACGACCGATTCTTTGTTCAATGTTCTAACGGCAGCTGCGCGGTGAAATTTCGGGCGAGGGATATTCCTGCGCCCGGCGCTTGTGCAAGACGTACCGTGGTCGAGGCCGTTCCCGTGGACGTAGCCGAAGTTCTCCTGCGTCGGGTCTCGAATGAACTGGGTTCTGGGGACTACGAGGTCACCCTTGTCCATCGCTATTACGCAGACCCCCCCGTAAACGCCGAAGAGCTCACCCGAGCACTTGCGGCGCATGAACTCAAAGCGCCTCGTGTCCGTATCAGCCGACTTTCTGCCGGGTCAAGTCCGGACCAGCTCCGTGAAGATTGGACAGGGCAAGCCCGGTGGTCGCTGTTTCGGCTGTTCGCATACTGGACCTTCGAACTTGCCCTTCTTATTGGTGGTTTGTACGTGTTGTATCGAACAACGTCCATCTTCCGCCAACGTTTGAAGCTGGTGCGCCGCGTTTCGCTCGCTGGCCCTATTGCCTTTCAAGTGGGACTTTTTGTCCTGGCTATTTCTTGCCTGGGCTCTATGTCCGGCCCTTTCTTGTTGAGCTTGGTCGCTCCTGTGATCCTCCTCATTTGGCTCTTTGAGATAGGCGCTTACTTCTGGGCGCGCCATCGGTCAAGAAGTGCGCTCAGTTCTCCCTAGGTCTCGCCAGCCGCATCAATAAGTCTTGTACGGCAAGAACTTCCCCGACAACACCACATTCACCCGATCCCCCTTGGGGTCCGGCTGCCGCACGATGTCCATGCTGAAGTCGATCGCGCTCATGATGCCGTCGCCGAATTCTTCGTGGATCAACTCTTTGATTGTGGTGCCGTAGACGCTGACGATTTCGTACCAGCGGTAGATGAGGGGGTCGGTAGGAATGGGGGTAGGCAGTGAGCCTTTGTAGGGCACAACTTGCAACCATTTTTGCTCTTCGGCTGTCAGGCCGAAAATCTTGCCGATCACTTTGGCTTGCTTGGCGTCAAAGGTCATCTGGCCCAGGCAGCCTGCCGTCGTCCACTCTTTGCTGAGGCCGACCTTTTTGGCGACGGATTCCCAGGTGATGCCTTTGCTGACTTTGGCGGTAATGATTTTTTCGGTGATGTCGTTGCGGTTCATGGTCTCTTTGCTCCTGTGTTTGAAATGGATGGGGTGAAGGTGAAAACGTGAAGAGATGCGGTCAGTGCGCCTTGGCGCGTGTGACGAGGAAATCGACAATGTGGTTGCGCAGCTCGTAGTAGCCGGGAAGGTGGTGAAGGCCGGCGCGGGTGCGTTCGCGGGGCAGCGGGTTGATGACTTCTTCGGCGATGCGGCCTGGCGCGTAGACGCCGTCGTTGTCGGTGCCGTTGCTCATCAGCAAGATTCGGTCGGCCAGCAGGATGGCTTCATCCACGTCATGGGTGATCATGAAAACGGTTTGCTGTGTTTCGCGCACGATGGCCATGAGTTCGTCCTGAATGGTGCCGCGCGTCAGGGCGTCGAGTGCGCCGAAGGGTTCGTCGAGCAGCAGCATCTTGGGCTGGATGGCGAAGGCGCGGGCGATGCCTACGCGCTGCTTCATGCCGCCTGAGAGTTGTGAAGGTTTTTTGTCGATGGCGGGTGTCAGGCCCACCATGGCGACAAACTTTTCCACATGCGCATTGACTTGCGCCGAAGTCCAATCGGCCCAGCGTGACACTACCGCAAACGCGATGTTCTTGCGCACGGTGAGCCAGGGCATGAGGGCGTGGCTCTGAAAGACTACGCCGCGCTCCAGGCTGGGGCCGCCGATTTCGCGGTTTTCCATGAAGATGTGGCCCGCAGTGGCGCTGTCCAGCCCCGCCAGCACGTTGAGGATGGTGGTCTTGCCGCAGCCCGAGTGGCCGATGATGCAGACGAACTCGCCCTTGCTGATGGTGAAAGACACATCGGCAAACACCGGCCGTGCGGGCAGGGTGGTACTGAAGTCTTTGCTCAGACCTTCGATTTTGAGGAATCCCTGCATGCTCTGGTGTTCTTTCTTGATGGGGTGAGTCGTGTGAATGCGTGCCGCAAGGTCACTCCACATACGTCACCGCCTTCTGCAGCTGCGCAAAGGCCAGGTCCAGCAGCATGCCGACGATGCCGATGACCAAAATGGCGAAGATCACATTGGTGAGCGACAGGTTGTTCCACTCGTTCCACACGAAGTAGCCGATGCCGGTGCCACCCACCAGCATCTCGGCCGCCACAATCACCAGCCAGGCGATGCCCATGGAGATGCGCATGCCCGTCAGGATGGTGGGCGCCGCCGCCGGCAAGATCACCTGAAAGGCCTTGCGCAGGGGGCCGACTTCGAGCGTGCTGGCCACGTTGAGCCATTCGCGTTTGACAGAAGCCACGCCGAAGGCGGTGTTGATCAGCATGGGCCAGACCGAGCAGATAAAGATCACAAAGATGCCCGAGATCGATGAGTCCTTGATGGTGTAGAGCGCCAGCGGCATCCACGCCAGCGGTGAGATGGGCTTGAGCACCTGGATAAAGGGGTCAAACGCCCGGCGCAGCAGCGGCGACATGCCGATCACAAAACCCAGCGGCACCGCCACCAAGCAGGCCAGCAAAAAGCCCAGGCCGACGCGCGCCAGCGAAAAGCCGAGCTGGATGGCAATGCCCTTGTCGTTGGGGCCGTTGTCATAAAACGGGTCAGCCAGGTGCCGCCACGCGGTTTGGCCCATTTGCAGCGGTGTGGGAAAACCGCCAGCCTTGGCTGTGCCTGGGTCTTTGCCCAGCATCTTCATGTATTCGGCCTGCTCGGCTGAAACAGCCGGCCCCGCTGCGCCGCCTGTGGCTGGCAGCGTGGCCAGCTGCCACGCCGCCAGAAACACCAGCAGCAGCAGGACCGAGACCAGTGTGGCCTTGAAGTTCAGTGACTTGAGCATGCGTCAGATTCCTTCGAAGGGCTCGGGGCAAACGGGAGGGAAACCCCGCGGAGGGGGCGCAAAGTTTTCAAGCCGGGGCCGCGGGACTGGCTTTGCCAGACCGCAGGCGCAGCGGCCCCCTCGGGGGGCAGAGAGCTACACGCAGTGAGTGACCGTGGGGGCCTCATGTTCAGCCCATTTTGTTGATGGCGAAGCTTTTGAGGTACTCGTCCGGCTTGGCCGCATCAAACACCTTGCCCATGATGGTGAACTTGGGGTATGCGCCCTCCGGCGCTTTCTGGCCCAGGTCGGCCATGCGCTTTTTCGCGTCGGTCAGCAGGAAGACTTTTTCGGCGATCTGCTTGTAGTTGATGTCGCCCTTCACATAGCCCCAACGCTTCATCTGCGTCAGCATCCACACCGCCATCGACTGCCACGGGATCGGGTCAAAGTCGGCGCGGTCGGGCACGGTCTTGATATTGCCCAGCCCGTCGGCAAACCGCCCGGTCAGCACCTGCGAGAGAACGGTTTCGGGCTGGTTCAGATAGGCCTGGGGCGCAATCACCTTGGCGATCAACTCGCGGTTTTTGGGGTCGCGCGCCATCGCCGCGGCCGTGAGCACCGAGCGGTACAGGGCCGCAAAGGTGTTGGGGTTCTTCTGGATGAACTCCGTGGAGGTGCCAAACGCGCAGCACGGGTGGCCGTTCCACAAGTCCTTGGTCAACAGGTGCAAAAAGCCGATTTCTTCATACACCGCGCGCTGGTTGAAGGGGTCGGGGCCGAGGTAGCCGTCAATATTGCCGGCGCGCAGGTTGGCCACCATCTCGGGCGGCGGCACCACGCGGATCTGGATGTCGGTGTCGGGGTTCAGCCCGGCTTCAGCCACGTAGTAGCGCAGCAAAAAATTGTGCATGCTGAACTCGAAGGGCACGGCGAACCTGAAGCCCTTCCACATCTTCGGGTCGCGCTTGTCTTTGTGCTTGTTGGCCAGCGTGATCGCCTGCCCGTTGGTGTTCTGGATGGTGGCCACATTCATGGGCACCGGGTTGGAGCCAACACCCATCGACATGGCCAGCGGCATGGGGCTGAGGAAGTGCGTCGCGTCGTATTCCTTGTTGATCATCTTGTCGCGTATCAGCGCCCAGCCGGCGGTTTTGACGACTTCAACGTTCAGGCCTTCCTTGCTGTAGAAGCCCAGCGGATGGGCCATGATCAGCGGCGTGGCGCAGGTGATGGGAATGAAGCCGATCTTCAGGTTGGTTTTCTCCAGCTTGCCCTTGTCTTGCGCCATGGCCTGCATGGTGCCGACGGGCAGTACGCTGGCGATCGCGGCCATGGCTGTGCCTTTGCCGACGGCACGCAAAAAGCGCCGGCGCACTTCATCCTGCGGGAATAAGGCCTTCACCAGGGTGGCTTCCACAAATTCGTTGGAGTAAGCCTCGAATTCGCTGGTCAGGCTGCGTCGGCGCAATTCAACGGCCGCGCCGTCGGCGTTCATCTCCGGGTGGTGGTCGGCCGGGGCGTGGTCACCGCCGCAGCTGCACTTGAGCATCAGGGGCCGGTCGGCATCGTAGGGAGAGAAGCGTTCAGACATGGCGCGCACCTTTCTTTGGAAGATGCGGCTGTCTTGCAAGCAGCGGGCCAATTTTTGCCAATGGGGGCGAAAGCGCGGCAGCTGCCGCATTTCGCTGTGGATGCCATGACAGGGTGTAGGGCGTCCACTACAAAAACCGGCCCGCATACAGCAACAGCGGTGCCCTCATGGTGGTTTTGGCTGCGCAGGCTTGCGCGCAGACCGATACGCCAGTGTTCGTTTAACCCTGGACGACATCGCGTGCCGGCTCAAAGTGACGCAGGAGTTTTCTCATGCACCAAATTCGCGCAGGACGCAGGGCTTACCCGCGGTGCGGTCAGGCCGGAGACGAGATGTCGGCCAGGGACTGGCCCACATCCTCTTCGTCCTGGCCCTTGACGGCGATATCGCCGATGGAAATGATGCCGGCCAGGCGCTGCGAGCCGTCCAGCACCGGGAGACGGCGAATCTGGCGGGACGCCATGTCTGCAAGGACCGTGTCGAGGTCGTCAGTTTCACGTGCAGTATGGATGTCGGTGCTCATCACGGTAGACAGCGGCGTGCCGCCGTTCAGGCCCTCCGCGACGGCGCGCAGCACGATGTCGCGGTCGGTCACCATGCCGAGCAGCTTGTCGCCCTCGCACACAGGGATCACGCCCACGTCGAGTTCGCGCATGGCTTTCGCGGCAGCGGCCACGGTATCGCTGGGGGTCATGGTTCGCACATTGCGGGTCATCACGTCGGTGACGGTCGTCATAAAAAATACTCCTTGGGTGGGTGAGCCTGGGCTCAGGCTTGAGCGATATCGGAACGACATCGCCGTCTGCAGCCAGCATGCCCTGCGCTTGCGTGTTTTGCCGGTCATGGGCACCCGAGCGGCCGTAGGACAAGGCCGTTTGACGGTTGCGGTCAGCTATCGGCAGGCGCCCTGCCATGGCGCTCGGCATACAGTGCCAGCTCCACGTCGTTTTTGGTGCCGGTTTTTTCCAGGATGCGCAAGCGGTAGGTGCTCACGGTATTGGACGCCAGGCCCAGTTGCGTGCCGATCYCACCCACGGATTTGCCGGCCGTGAGCAGGCGGAACACCTGGTGTTCACGGTGCGACAACGATTCGGTGCCGCCACTGCCGCTGCGGGCCGCGTGGTTGCCGACGGCATTGGCCAGGGCTTCGGCGGCGAGAGCCGACACATAAATGCCGCCCGAGGCCACTTTGCGCACAGCGGCAATCATGTCGTCCGGGTGTGCGCTCTTGTTCAGGTAGCCCGCCGCGCCCAGCTTGATGCAGCGTACCGCGTACTGCTTTTCAGGGTAGGTGCTGAGCATCAGCACTGGCAGGCGGGGCCAGCTTTTCTTCAGCGCCTGCAGCACATCCAGGCCATCGCGCTCGGGCAAGGCAATGTCCAGCAGCACGGCGCTCAGGCCCTTGTCGCCGCCCAAAGCGTCGACGCGCTGCAGGATGTCGGGGCCGGTCTCCGCCTCGGCCACCACTTCAATGTCGGGCGCGTCGGCCAGCACCTGCTTGAGGCCTTCACGCACGATGCGGTGGTCGTCGCCGATCAGGATTTTGAGGGTGCTCATAACTGGATTCGAAGGTTAAAGAGGGAGCCGTGGCCGACCTGGCTGGTGATCTCCAGGCTGCCGCCCAGGTGGCGCGCACGTTCCCGCATGCCCATCACGCCATAGGCATTGGCTGCTTCAAAGGCGGCGGCTTCGGCGCCGCGGCCGTTGTCCTGCACGGCAATGCTGATGTCGCTGGCCGTGGCGCGTATGGTGATGCCCACCCGCGTGGCGGCCGCGTGCCGGCCTACATTGCTGAGCATTTCCTGGAAGATGCGAAAGATGGCGATCGCCGAGGTGTCGGGCAGGGGCGCGGCGTCGGCCACGTCCATCTGCCAGTCCAGCGCGAGCTCGGCGGACTGCACAAACTCATGCGCCTGCCAGTCCAGCGCCGCCCACAGGCCCTGGTGGTCCAGGATGCTGGGGCGCAGGTCGGTGATGATGCGGCCCACGTTGTCGACCGCGCTTTCAATCAGCCGGCCCATGTTCTGGCATTTGCTGCGCATGGTGTCGCGCATGGCCTGTGCGTCGCCGGGTTCGCGCTGCTGCTGTTCGCCCAGGCGTTTGTCGAGCCAGCCGACGTCCATCTTCAGCGCCACCAGCAGGCTGCCCAGCTCGTCATGTACCTCGCGCGCGATGCGCGTGCGTTCTTCCTCGCGCACGGTGTGGGTGTAGGCGGTGAGCTCGCGCAGGTGCTGCAGCGCTTCAGACAGCGCCTGTGTGCGTTCGCTGACGCGTTGCTCAAGCACCGCATGCGCCTGGCGCAGCGCGTCTTCGGCCTGGCGGCGCGCCGAGATGTCGACAAAGGTGACCACCGCGCCCTGCACCACGCCGCCTTCGACGATGGGATGCGACGAGTATTCGACCGCAAACGCGCTGCCGTCCTTGCGCCAGAAGAGTTCGGTGTCGATGCGGCAGGGCAGCGCTTTGCGAAAAGCGTTGAAGATGGGGCAGAGGTGCTCGGGGTAGTGCGCGCYGCCGGCATGGGAGTGGTGCGCCAGCTCATGCATGTTGTGGCCCAGCACGTCGGCGGGGGCGTAGCCCAGTTGCTCGGCGCCGGCACGGTTGATGAAGGTGCAGCAGCCGTCCATGTCGATGCCGAAGATGCCCTCGCCGGTGGATTCGAGCAATTGCGACAGCTTGTCGCGCCAGACAGGCTGGTTGGTGCCGGGAAGGTGGGCGGGTGCGGGCACGGCGTGGTTCGGCTAACCGCCGTAATCCGTAAATTCGGTAAACATCTTGTCAGGGCAACGCCCGCCGGAGCCGTTGCGCTCGTAGTAGTTCCAGCGGTAAGCCATTTCGGTGTTGTCCCGGCAGTCCACACCTTTGTACAGCTTGCCGTACGTGGCTCTGGCGCCTGAGGAGGATCGAAAGCTGTCAAGACTTTCAACGACCAGCACGCCATCTTTGGGATAAACCTTCAGCACGCCAAAAGACGCATTGCTTGGTATGTCGTAATCAACATAGAGTTCGGTCCGCTCAGGATCCGGGCGCGCCTTCTCTATCAATATAAAAACAGCCTGTTGCTGCGCCACCAGCTCTTGCTGCGTCAGGTGGGTAAACGACTCGGATTGCATTTTTTTGCCGAATTTCAGCGCCGGGCCCAGCACCAGCAAAGGTTTTCGCTCGCCTGTCGCGCCAGGGTTGAACCGGTGTTGAAGCGACTTCTTGAACCGGTTGACGACAGCCGAGAATATTTCGTCGTCGCTGAAATTTTGATTCTGCAGCTCCAAAGCCCAGAGAGGGCTTGCAGCGCACAGCAGTAGCGCAGCCAGTAATCGGTGTGTTCTGAAATGCATCGTCATTGAACGGTTGTGAGGGTTGGACCGCATCATGGCATGGCAAAGCCTGAACTTTTTCAATACGGATTCAGTCCACATGCCAGCCATTGAGCAAACATCGTGCCCATCTTGGTGCGTTGGCCGGGACTGTACCCACCCAAAACCGGTACTGAAACTGGCTGGACGGAGGGGCTTGCCCCAAGTTCGCCCCAAAACGGGTCGCTTTTTTGATTCCCTGTAAAGTCCAAGGCATGCTTACGATTTCCGGAGGCGCCGCGCGCCTTTCGCTGCGGCCAGTGGCCGCCTTCTTCCTGACCGCGCTGGTGTTGCTCGTGGCCTGCAGTCCCACATTGAACTGGCGCGAAGTGCGGCCCGAGGGCACGCGCCTGGCGCTGCTTTTGCCCTGCAAGCCCGACAAGGCCGAAAAAGCGGTTCCACTCGGTGGCGCGGCAACCACGCTGCGCATGCTGGGTTGTGATGCCGGCGGCGCCACTTTTGCTGTGGCGGTGGCCGACCTCGGTGACGCGTCAAAAGCGGCGCCTGCGCTGGCGCAGTGGCAAAGCCTCACGCTGGCCAACATGAAAGCCGGGCCTGCGCCGCAGGTCTCCCCGCTCAAGTTGCCCGGCGCTGCCGCGCTGCCGCCGGCTTCACGGGTCAAGGCCGAAGGACAGGGTCCCGATGGCAAACCGGTGAGCGGACAAGCTGCCTACTTTGCGCAGGGTTCGCAGGTGTTCCAGGTGGTGATGTATGCGCCGCGCACCGCGCCCGAGGTGGCCGAGACATTTTTCTCCAGCCTCAAGTTTGAATAAAGTGGCTTGCCTTTCATGACCCGCGCAGAAGCTTCCTTGCCGACCTCCCCGAATACCGCTGCCCCGGCGGCCAGTTCCCATCCGGACCGGCTGGATGCCAAAACCGGCGCCATTGTTTTCCTGGCGTTTGCCGCCGCGTATTTTTGTTCGGCACTGGTGCGCGCCATCACGGCCACGCTGGCGCCGGTGCTGACACAGGAGTTCTCGCTGCATGCGCGCGACCTCGGCTTGCTGGCCGGCGGTTATTTTCTGGGCTTTGCCGCTACGCAGTTGCCGCTGGGCGCCTGGCTGGACCGCCACGGCCCCAAGCGCGTGATCCTGTGCTTTTTAGCGCTGTCGGTGCTGGGCTGCCTGGCCTTTTCGCTGTCCACCAGCTTTGCCTGGCTGCTGGCCTCCCGCGTGTTGGTGGGCATGGGCGTCAGCGCCTGCCTGATGGCGCCGCTCACGGGTTACCGACGCTGGTATGAGCCGGCCACGGTGCTGCGCGCCAATTCGTGGATGCTGATGACCGGCTCGCTCGGCATGCTGGCATCCACCCTGCCGGTGCAATGGCTGATGCCCTTGACGGGCTGGCGGCCGCTGTTCTGGATGCTGGCCGCGATGATTTTGCTGTCGATGGCCGCACTCGCCTGGGTGGTGCCGACATGGCAGCTCAACAAAAAACACGAAAGCACGGAGACCACTGTGTCCTCAAGCACCGACGCCGAAGCCGGCTACGCGCCTATCTGGCGCAGCCGCTACTTCCGCAAGTTGACGCCGCTGGCTTTCTTCAACTACGGCGGGCTGGTGGCTGTGCAAACCTTGTGGGCCGGGCCGTGGATGATCCGGGTCGCGGGCTACACACCGCTGGAGGCCGCCACCGGCCTCTTCTACATCAACGCCTGCATGCTGGTGACATTCTGGAGCTGGGGCATGGTGAACCCCTGGCTGTCACGGCACGGGTGGGGCGCCACCCGCCTGATCACCTGGGGCGTGCCCTTCAGCCTCGTCGCGCTGGCGGTCAATATCGTGGCTGGCACCTCCACCGGATGGCTGGGCTGGGCGCTGTTTTGCGTGGGTTGCAGCGTCATGGGGCTGGCGCAGCCCGCGGTGGGCATGGCGTTCAAGGCCTCGCTCGCCGGCCGGGCGCTCTCGGCCTATAACCTCATGATTTTTGCCGGTGTGTTCACCGTCCAATGGGGAATCGGCCTGCTGATTGACGTGTTTGCCGCCATGGGCCTGGCGCGTGTGGCGAGTTTTCAGGCGGCCATGTCCGTGTTTTTGTGTTGTTGTATCGCCTCATATGGGTATTTCCTCAGTGTGAAAGCTGATAATTCACCGCAATGAACGGCATCTTCATCATCGCCCACGCTCCTTTGGCCTCTGCCCTGCGCCAATGCGTGTTGCATGTCTTTCCGGACAACGCCGCGGGTATTGCCGCGCTGGACGTACAGCCCAACATGCCGCCCGAAGAAACCCTGGCCCAGGCGCGCATCATGCTGGCGCAGCTAGAAACCTCGCACGCCCTGGTGCTGGTCGACGTGTTCGGCGCCACGCCCTGCAACGTGGCGCAAAAGCTGGTGGACGGCGTTCATTCCAAACTCATCACCGGCATCAACCTGCCCATGCTGCTGCGCACCGTGTCCTACCGCCACGAGTCGCTCGATGCACTGGTGGCGCGCGCGCTGATCGGCGCCACGCAGGGCGTGATGCAGGTGGCCATTACCGCACCGCAAAATCAGGTACGCCGAAATCATGATCAAGACCAGCACGAACATCAGCAATAAGCTGGGCCTGCATGCCCGCGCTTCCGCCAAGCTCACCAAACTCGCGGGCAGCTTTGGCTGCGAGGTCTGGATGAGCAAGGGCGAGCGCCGCGTCAATGCCAAAAGCATCATGGGCGTGATGATGCTGGCCGCCGGCATGGGCAGCATTGTCGAAGTCGAGACCAACGGTAATGACGAGCAGGCCGCGATGGACGCGATCCTCGCCCTCATCGCCGATAAATTCGGAGAAGGTGAATGAATGGCCCCCACGCTTTTCACTTCGTGTAATACGCTGCCCCCCGAGGGGGCAGCCCCGCCTGCGGCCCGGCAAAGCCGGAGGTGTAGCCCCCACGGTCGCTCACTTCGTGTGCTCCCTGCCCCCCGAGGGGGCCGCCCGCCTGTGGCCCGGCAAAGCCGGTTCCACGGCTCAGTGTGGCTCGAAGAGACCGTCGTGCTGGGAGTTGTTGCATGACTTTTTCGGTACATGGTTTGGCCGTCTCTCGCGGCATTGCGATCGGCCGTGCCGTGCTGGTGGCGTCCAGCCGTGCCGATGTGGCGCACTATTTCGTGGAGGATGCGAAGACGGCCGACGAGATCACGCGGGTCAGGGTGTCGCGCAATGCGGTGATGGAGGAAATCACGCGCCTGCAGCAAGACCTGCCCAAGGACGCGCCGCATGAGCTGGCCGCGCTGCTCGATGTGCACCTGATGCTGCTGCAGGACGAGCAGCTGATCAGCGGCGTGAAGCACTGGATCACCGACCGCCACTACAACGCCGAATGGGCGCTCACCACGCAGTACGAAATCATTGCGCGCCAGTTCGACGACATGGAGGACGAGTACCTGCGCGAGCGCAAGGCAGACCTCGAGCAGGTGGTCGAGCGCATCCTGCGCCACATGAAGGGCGTGGCGTCGCCGGTGCAGCCCGCGGCCCAGGCGGGCGCCAGCCGCAAGCAATCGCAGCAGGACCTGTTGCTGGACGACACCACGGACGTGCCGCTGGTGCTGATTGCGCATGACATTTCCCCGGCCGACATGCTGCAGTTCAAGCAGAGCCTGTTTGCCGGCTTTGCCACCGATGTGGGCGGCAGGACTTCGCACACCGCCATCGTGGCGCGCAGCATGGACATCCCGGCGGTGGTCGGGGCGCGCAGCGCCAGCCAGCTGATCAAGCAGGACGACTGGGTCATCATCGACGGCGAAGCCGGGGTGTTGATCGTCGACCCGTCGCCCATCATCCTGGCCGAATACGGTTTCAAGCAGCGCCAGGGCGAACTCGAGCGCCAGCGCCTGAACCGCCTCAAGCACACGGCAGCGCTGACCATCGACGGGCAGAAGGTCGAACTGCTGGCCAACATTGAACTGCCCGAAGACACGGCCGGCGCAGTGGCGGCGGGCGCCGTCGGCGTCGGGCTGTTTCGCAGTGAATTCCTTTTCATGGGCCGCAGCGGCAAGCTGCCCGACGAGGAAGAGCAGTACCAGGCCTACCGCAAGGCGATTGAGGGCATGCACGGCCTGCCCGTCACCATCCGCACCGTCGATATCGGCTCCGACAAGCAGCTGGACCGCCACAAGGCGCAGGACACCCACCTCAACCCGGCGCTGGGCCTGCGCGCGATCCGCTGGAGCCTGGCCGACCCGCCGATGTTTTTGACGCAGCTGCGCGCCATCCTGCGCGCGGCCGCCCATGGCAAGGTCAACCTGCTGGTGCCCATGCTGGCGCACGGCAGTGAAATCCGCCAGACCATGGCGCTGATTGACCGCGCGCGTGCGTTGCTCGACAACAAAGGCGTGCCCTACGGGCCGGTGCGGCTGGGCGCGATGATCGAGATCCCCGCCGCGGCGCTGACGCTCAAGCTCTTCCTGAAGTACTTCGACTTCCTGTCCATCGGCACCAACGATTTGATCCAGTACACGCTGGCCATCGACCGCGCCGACGAGGCGGTGTCCCATCTCTACAACCCCTGCCACCCGGCCGTGCTGCGTCTGATTGCCGACACCATCAACGAATGCAATGCGCAGGGCAAGGGTGTCAGCGTCTGCGGCGAAATGGCCGGCGACGTCACCATGACGCGGTTGTTGCTGGGCATGGGTTTGCGCAGCTTTTCCATGCACCCGTCGCAGATCCTGGCGGTCAAGCAGCAAATCCTGCGCGCCGACGCCGCCAAGCTGCAGCCCTGGGCCGAACAGGTGCTGGCCTGCGAAGAGCCAGCGACGATGCTGCAGGGTTGAGGGCTGCATTGCCGTCGCCGCTATTAAAAAGATAGCTGCTTGCGCACGTCCTGATTGGGCTGTAGCCCGAAAACGTTGGTAAATCGCGCCCCTCTGCCTGTTCAGGGCCGCTGAAACAAAGCGAAACACGCCGCAACCGCGCTGCAAACAGCCCGCGGCCTCCCGCCGGCACCATGAGGAACCTTCACTTCTTCTTCGAGGCTCTTCATGAAACATCGCGTTAAAAAAATCCTGCTCGGCCTTTTCGGCGGGGCGCTCATCGTCGGCAGCCTGGGTGCGTGCTCGCACGGCGGCCACGGCTGGCACGGCGACGCGGGCTCGGCCGAGGCACGCGCCCGCATGGTCGAAAAAGTCAGCTCCCGCCTGGACCTGGACGCCGCGCAAAAGCAGAAGCTCGCTGTACTGGCCGACAAACTGCAGGCACAGCGCGCGGCCCTGCGCGGCACGGCCGAACCGCGTGACGCCGTTCGCGGCCTCTTTGCCGGCAACAAGCTGGATCAGTCCGGCGCCAAAAAGCTGATCGAGGAAAAAACCGCCGCGCTCCAGTCAGGAAGCCCGGAAGTGATCGCCGCGGCGGCGGACTTCTTTGACAACCTCAAACCTGAGCAACAGCAAAAAGTGCGCGACTTCATGGAGCGCGGCCGCCGCTGGGGCTACCGTGGCTGAGGCAGTGTTCTTCCCGGTGGGCCGCACGGCAGCAACCGCTGTGCGCCGCATCGCCACGGCGGCTGCACCGGGCAGCGCCAACGGCGGCGTGCGCCTGCTGCTGCGTGCCGAGGGGCTGGCGGTGGTGGCCGCGGCGACTGCGGCTTACGCCCAGTTCGGCGCGGGATGGGGCTGGTTTGCGGCACTCTTCCTGCTGCCCGACCTGTCTTTCCTGGCCTACCTGGCCGGCCCGCGCGCCGGGGCTGCAGCCTACAACGCCATGCATTCCTACTTCGGCGCCATAGCCCTGTTGGCGGCTGGTGTGCTGGGCGCGGCCCCCATGCTGGTGGCCGGTGGCCTGGTCTGGAGTGCGCATATCGGGTTTGACCGCCTGCTGGGCTACGGCCTCAAGTACGGCGCCGGCTTTGCGTATACCCACTTGGGGCGCATCGGGCCGCAGG
>NZ_JBFUBD010000022.1:0-31213 GCF_056405935.1 Polaromonas sp. P1_E3 | reverse complement strand
TTCGCTGGTGCCGCGCAGTGTGCTGGCAACATTTCCCGAGCGCGGCCGGCTCAGCGTTCATGCATTGCCGCCTGGCAGTGACTGCGCCCAGACTGACCTCATCTGGCGCAAAGGGGCGAAGTCGCCGAAGGTCGAGGCATTGCTCCGCGCCCTGAAGGCCCCGGCATAGGACAATCCAGGTCCATGCACACGCGATTCATCCTGATCAATACCAGCCATGCCGGCAATGTGGGGGCTACGGCCCGCGCCATGAAAACCATGGGCTTTGACGACCTGGTGCTGGTGGCGCCGCGCTGGGCCAATGTGCTCAACCGCGAAGAAACCATCCAGCGGGCCAGCGGCGCGCTCGACGTTCTCAAAAACGCCCRCATTGTGGCCACGCTGGACGAAGCCGTGGACGGTATGGCCCACCTGTGTGCCACCGCCATGACGCCGCGCGACTTCGGTCCGCCCACGCGGGCGCCGCGCGAGCACTTTGCGCAGTTGCTGGGCCAGGCAGGTGTGCTATCAAAAGAGGAGCTGCTCGCGCTCGCCCCCATTGGTCAAAAGCCCGATTCCGTTGCTTTTTTGTTCGGCTCCGAGCGCTTCGGCATGCAGAACGAGGACGTTTACCGCTGCCATGTGGCGCTGAGCATCCCGACCGATCCAAAGTTTGGCTCGCTCAATCTGGGTGCGGCTGTGCAACTGATCGCTTACGACTGGCGCCAGGCGCTGGGCGGCTTCAGCGTACAGCCGGCCACAGCCGAACCCACGCTGGCGGACGCGGCCGCCGTGGCGGGCATGCTCAGGCACTGGGAAGAAGCCCTGGCCGGCATCGGCTTCCTGGATCCGGCCTCGCCCAAAAAATTGATGCCGCGGCTCAACCAGTTGTTCAACCGGGCCCAGCTCAGCCCCGAGGAAATCCACATCCTGCGCGGCGTGGCCAAAGCCATGCTGCAGAAGGCCTCTGAAGCCAGGGGCAAAAGCGCGGTTCCAGCAAGCAGCTCACACCCTCAGTAGACTTCGCCTATGTTTTCCCGACTCCGCTCCGACATCCAGTGCATTCTCGACCGCGATCCTGCCGCCCGTACGGCCTGGGAAGCACTGACTTGCTACCCCGGCGTGCATGCGCAGGTGTTGCACCGCCGGGCGCACTGGTGCTGGAACCACGGTTTCAAGTGGCTGGGCCGTTTCATTTCGCATTTTTCGCGCTGGGTAACCGGCATTGAAATCCACCCTGGCGCCAAAATCGGTGAGCGCGTGTTTTTTGACCATGCCATGGGCGTCGTGATTGGTGAAACCGCTGAAATCGGCGACGGCTGCACGATCTACCAGGGCGTGACTTTGGGCGGCACCTCGCTGTACAAAGGCACCAAACGCCATCCGACCCTGGGCCGCGATGTGGWGGTGAGTGCGGGAGCCAAGGTGCTTGGCGGTTTCCTGGTGGGTGACGGCGCCAAGATTGGCAGCAACGCGGTGGTGATCAAGCCGGTTCCGGCAGGCGCCACGGCGGTGGGTATCCCGGCGCGCATCATTCCCTCCAAAACCGGGGAAAGCGCCGACGTCACCATTACCCAGTTTTCGGCCTATGGCATCACGCAGGAGGATGACCCGCTGTCGCAGGCCATGCGCGGCCTGATCGACAATGCGGCGGGCCAGGAACACCAGATCGCCCTGCTGTGGCAGGCGATTGAGAAACTCTCCGGCCCGCAGACGGCCATGAGCAAGGATTGCGTGCCGCAGGACGCCGCGCTCACGGAAACCTTTGAGGCCGACAAGCTCAATCAGCTGGTCGGTAAATAAGGCAGTGAGACAGGCGGATGGATAAATAAGACAGGCAAAAAAAAGGAAGGGCTCGCCCTTCCTTTTTTATTTTCGCCCGTGGGCTTCAGTTGATCAGGCGAAGCGCGAACGGCACACGGAAGGTTTTGCCGTTGGAGGCGCCCAGCGCGCCCATGACGCAGAACACCAGGTGGCAAATGCCCAGCGCCGCGAACACCAGAAAGCCGATCAGCACAAAAGTCAGGATCATGGCCGCCACATAGCCGATGGTCGCGGTGATCGACCAGTTCAGTGCTTCCTTGGACTGGTCCAGGATGTAGGCGTCGTCCTTTTTCACCAGGTAGACGATCAGCCCCGGAATGAAACCCAGAAACAGGGTTCCGATCCAGATCAGCACGGCGGTGTTTTTCGATTCCTTGCTCGGCGTTGTTTCAATCAGGTCATCCATCTCGGCTCCTCGTGTTGTAAAGCCCGAATACTACGTGAGAAAGAGGCCTGGGCCAAACCGGCGAGCGCAAGGCTCAGCGCGGTGGGCGGACAGCGCTTTTGGGCCTGAATGCCCGGCACACTGCTTCATCGGTTTCCAGATAGGGGCCGCCAATGAGGTCTATGCAGTAAGGCACAGCAGCGAAGATGCCAGCGACGGCTTGAGAGCCATCGGCGTTTTTCAGCCCTTCCAGGGTTTCCGCAATGGATTTGGGCTGGCCCGGCAGGTTCATGATCAGGCATTTGTCGCGTATGACGGCGCACTGGCGCGACAGGATGGCCGTCGGGACAAACTTCAGGCTGATCTGCCGCATCTGCTCGCCAAAACCCGGCATTTCCTTGTGGGCAACAGCCAGTGTGGCTTCAGGGGTGACGTCGCGCAGCGCAGGGCCGGTGCCGCCGGTGGTCAGTACAAGCGAACAACCGGCGTCAACGAGCTCGATCAGCGCGGCGCTGATGCCCGGCCGCTCATCGGGAATCAGCCGCTCCTCGAAGGTAATCGGGTTGCGCAGTGCGCGCCCCAGCCACTCCTTGAGCGCCGGCAAGCCTTTGTCGACATAGACGCCCGCGGACGCTCGGTCGCTGACGGAAACGATGCCGATCTTTACTGCGTCAAAAGGCGCGCTCACGCTTCTGGCTCCTCGCTATCTTCAGGTCCTCGCGCCATGCCTTGCCTGACCAGCTGGAAAATTTCGCGGTAAGACTTGCCGTGGCGCGGTGCTTCGCCGGGTTTTTCGGGCTTGGCATCCTTGCGGGCCTGGCGGATCAGCGCGCGCAGTTGCTGCGAGTCCGTGCCGGGGTGTTCTTCGAGCCAGGCGCCCAGCGCGGCATCGTCGGCGATCAGCTTGTCGCGCCACTGCTCGGCCAGGTGCAGGGCCAGCGTCAGGTCGGCCGAACCGTTGAGCTGCTCGTTGATCGCTTCGCGAATGGGTTCCGGGTCCAGCGGGCGCATCAGCTTGCCGATGAACTGCATCTGGCGGCGCCTGCCTTCAAAATTGGTAATCTTTTTGGCGTCGGCAATGGCGTCGCGCAGCTTGTCGGGCAGGTCCAGCCGCGCCATTAAATCGGCACGCAGCGTCAGCAGCGCTTCACCTAGCGCCTGTTTTTCGTCGGCCTCGGCCTTGAGCTGGGTTTTGCTGGGCGGGCCGACTTCTTCAAGCGCGATTTCTTCGGGTTTGACGAAGCGGCCGTTGGACCAGTAGCCCTTGATGGCCTTGGGAGTCTTGTTGTTCATAGCAGTCAGTATCATAGCTACCCATATGACCCAAAAAGCTTCTTCTCGCGCCAGCGGCGCAACACGCAGTGCTTCACGCCCCGTCCCGGTCCCCAAGGGCCAGCCAGGCCAGCCTGAATCCGGTTTCAGCTACCACCGCGATTTTTTCGAGGAACTTGTCGACAGCGCCCTTGGCCACGCCAAAAAACTGGGTGCTACGGACGCTGCCGCGGAAGCTTCCGAAGGCTGCGGGCTCTCGGTCAGCGTGCGAAAGGGCGAGCTTGAAAACGTCGAGCGCAACCGCGACAAATCGCTCGGCATCACGGTCTACATCGGCAAAAAGCGCGGGAATGCCGCCACCAGCGATTTTTCCAAAGCGGCGATCGAGCAGACCGTGAAAGCGGCTTACGACATCGCGCGTTTTACGGCGGAAGACGAAACCTCCGGCCTGCCCGACGACCGCGACATCGCGCGCCAGCACCCGGCACTGGACCTCTTTCACCCTTGGTCGATCAATTCGGAAGAAGCTGCGCAGCTGGCCCTGCAGTGTGAAGCCGCGGCGCTGAGCACCAGCCGCCTCATCACCAATAGCGAAGGCGCCGGCGTGTCGGCCCAGCAAAGCCATTTTTTCAGCGCCCACACCAAAGGCTTTCGCGGCGGCTACGCCAGTTCGCGCCACAGCATTTCGGTGGCGCCGATTGCCGGCAAGGGCGACCAGATGCAGCGCGATGCCTGGTATAGCTCCATGCGCGATGCCAGCGAATTGGCGGCTCCCGAAGCCGTGGGCCGCTACGCCGCAGAGCGTGCACTGGCGCGCCTCAAGAGCCGCAAGATCCCGACCACGCAGTGCCCGGTGCTTTTCGAGTCACCGCTGGCTGCAGGCCTGCTGGGCGGCTTTGTACAGGCCGTGAGCGGCGGTGCGCTGTACCGCAAAAGCACTTTCCTGGCCGACAGCCTGGGCAAAGCGGCTTTCCCCAAACACATCGACATCGCGGAAGACCCGCACCTGCGCAAAGGCAAGGGCAGTGCGCCGTTTGACGAAGAGGGCGTGAAGACCAAGGCGCGCCAGGTGGTGGAGGYCGGCCGCGTCGAGGGCTATTTCCTGAGCACTTATTCGGCCCGCAAGCTGGGCATGCGCACCACCGGCAACGCCGGCGGTTCGCACAACCTGATCATGACCAGCCGCAATACCCGCAAGGGCGACGACCTGGACGCCATGCTGCGCAAGTTGGGCCGCGGCCTCTTCGTGACCGAGCTGATGGGCCAGGGCGTGAACTACGTGACCGGCGACTATTCGCGCGGCGCGTCGGGCTTCTGGGTGGAAAACGGCCGCATTCAGTTTCCGGTGGAGGAAATCACCATTGCCGGCAACCTCAAGGACATGCTCATGGGCATTGAGGCTGTGGGTGCGGACGCCTACAACTACGGCGCCAAGACAGTCGGCTCGATTCTCGTCAACCGGATGAAGGTCGCCGGTAGTTAAGGCCCCCACGCTTTTCACTTCGTGTAATGCGCTGCCCCCCGAGGGGGCGCCCCGCCTGCGGCCCGGCGAAGCCGGTTCCGCGGCTCGGACTGGCCTAAGAGGGGTGTAGCTGCCGGCCGCTGTGTTTAACCGGCTAGCGCTGCCTTCACTGCGGCAGATACCTGGCCCATGTCGGCCTTGCCGGCGAGCTTGGCTTTCACCGCGCCCATGACCTTGCCCATGTCGCCGGGACCGGTGGCGCCGAGTTCGGCCACGATGGCTTTCACGGCGGCGGCGACTTCGTCGGCGCTCAGGCGCGCGGRCAGGTAGGCCTGGAGCACGACCAGTTCGGCCGCTTCCTTGTCAGCCAGGTCCTTGCGCTCGGCCTTCTGGAAGGCTTCGAGCGAGTCCTTGCGCTGCTTGATCAGCTTGTCGACGATGGCGACCACGGCTGCGTCGTCCAGCACCACGCGCTCATCGACCTCTTTCTGCTTCAGGGCGGCCAGCAGCAGGCGGATGGTGCCCAGGCGCTCGCTGTCCTTGGCGCGCATGGCGGTCTTCATGTCTTCGGTGATCTGGTCTTTGAGTGCTGACATTCGGAGTCTCCTGGAAGGCAAAAGAGGATGAAGGGTGGCGTAGCGCCAAAAACACAAAAGCCCGCAGAGCGTCCTCGTGCGGGCTTTTTGTTGCCGTGAGGCGGTACTAAAGATTAGTAAAGCTTCTTGGGCAACTGCATCGAGCGKATACGCTTGTAGTTGCGCTTGACGGCGGCTGCCTTCTTGCGCTTGCGCTCGGCCGTTGGCTTTTCGTAAAACTCACGGGCGCGCAGGTCGGTCAGCAGGCCGAGTTTTTCAATGGTGCGCTTGAAACGGCGCAGAGCCACGTCGAAGGGCTCATTGTCTTTTACACGGATGGTGGTCATTGTTCAGTTGATCCAAAAGGTGCGCCTTAATTGATCTGATCAGGATCAGGCCAGGCGCGGGTTTGCTAGCAAAGCCTGAGATTATAGCATTGGACGCAGCCCCCACGGTCGTTCACTTCGTGTAACTCCCTGCCCCCCGAGAGGGCCGCCCGCCCTCCGGCCCGGCAAAGCCGGTTCCGGGGCTCATGCTGGCTTGAAGAGCCAGAGGCGCAACCAGTGCAGGGGATTTCACCAGTGGGGGCCGAGGGTCCGGCTTYGCCGGCCCCAGGCGCCGCCCCTTGAGGGGGGAACAGGCTACACGCAGTGRGCCTGGACGGGGGGTTACTCTCGGATAAAAGCCAGCAAATCCTGGTTGAGCCGCTCCTTGTGGGTGTCGGCCAGGCCGTGCGGCGCACCGGGATAGACGATCAGCTTCGCGTTTTTCACGAGTTTGGCGGCGGCGCGGCCGGAGGTGTCAATGGGCACGATCTGGTCGTCGTCGCCGTGAATGACCAGGGTCGGCACGTTGAAGCGCTTGAGGTCTTCTGTGAAGTCGGTGGCTGAGAAAGCTGCGATCGAATCATAGGTGTTCTTGTGGCCTGCCTGCATGCCCTGCACCCAGAACGACTGGATCAAACCCTGAGAAACCTTGGCGCCGGGGCGGTTGAAGCCGAAAAACGGGCCCGAGGCGATGTCCAGGTAAAGCTGCGAGCGGTTGGCCAGTTCGCCCTGGCGAATGCCGTCGAACACCTCGATCGGCAGGCCGCCTGGGTTGGCTGCTGTCTTCAGCATCAGCGGCGGCACGGCGCTGACAAGCACGGCCTTTTTGACCTTCGCGGTGCCGTAGCGGCCGATGTAACGCGCCACCTCGCCGCCGCCGGTCGAAAAACCCACCAGCGTCACGTCTTTCACGCCCAGCGTGTCTATCACCGCTGCGAGGTCGGCGGCGTAGTGGTCCATGTCGTTGCCGTCCCAAGGCTGACTGGAACGCCCGTGGCCGCGCCGGTCATGGGCGATGACGCGATAACCTTTGGAGGCCAGGAAGATCATCTGCGATTCCCAGCTGTCCGAGTTGAGCGGCCAGCCGTGGCTGAAGGTCACCACGGGGCCATTCTTTGGGCCCCAGTCCTTGTAATAGATTTGCACGCCGTCCGTAGTAGTGACGTAGCTGGCGCTACGTGCGGCGGACGCGGCTTGTGGCGCGGGGGCGTCTGCGGCCATTACGGGGCTGGCGGTGACGGCGGCGGCCAGTGCGGTGGCGGCGGCGATACGGGTGAGAGCGTTCATGGTGTTCCTTTGAGAGGGTTGCAACAAGTCGGAATCGACAGAACGAACTTTACGCTTCACAAAATACGATAAGTGCTTAATAATCCTGAAAAATTGATTAGGAGTATTTATGGGCGATCGGCTTGAAGCCCTCTTGCGGCATTTCTCCGTGAGCGCGAATGTGTTCCATTCGGGCGCACTGTGTGGCGTCAATGAGCTGGGCGAGGAGGAGGGCACCGGCCAGCTCCATCTCGTGCGCAGCGGCGAAGTCGGCATCAGCCATGGCGGCGCCGAGGTGATGCGTGTCAGCGGCCCCTGCCTTCTGCTGTACCCCAGGCCGATGGCGCATCGCTTCATCACCGATACCCGGCGTGGCGCCGACTTTGTCTGTGCACACCTGCGCTTTGAGGGCGGCGCGGCCAATCCGATCGCTGCGGCGCTGCCGTCCTTTGTGTGCCTGCCGCTGGCGCAGATCGAGGGCGCCGCCGGCGTCCTGCAACTGCTGTTCGAGGAGGCTTTTGAGCAGCGCTGCGGCCGGCAGGCGTTGCTGGACCGGCTTTTTGATGTGGTGCTGATCCAGGTGCTGCGGCACCTGATGGAAAGTGGCGAGACCCGCTCCGGCATGCTGGCTGGGCTCTCACACCAGCGCCTGCGCCACGCGCTTGTCGCGATGCATCAGGGTCCCGGGCAAGAGTGGAGCCTGGAGGCGCTCGCCGATCATGCGGGCATGTCTCGCAGTGTGTTCGCCAACCAGTTCCGCGATATGGTTGGCTGCACGCCCGGCGTGTATTTGCAGCGCTGGCGGGTGGGCCTGGCGCAGCAGGCATTGCGACTTGGACGGCCGCTCAAGCTGATTGCCGCTGAGGTCGGTTATGGCAGTGAGGCCGCGCTGTCGCGCGCCTTCAAGGCGCAAAGCGGCCAGTCACCGCGCGAATGGAAGCTGGCCCAAGAGGCCCGGCAGGCCTAGCGCGCCGCTGCCAGCGCTTGCGCGCAGGCGTGCGCCGAGGCCCAGGCCCACTGGAAGTTGTAGCCGCCCAGCCAGCCGGTGACATCCACCACTTCACCGATGAAGTACAGCCCGGGCTGCTTCGATTCCATGGTTTGCGACGACAGCTCGCGCGTGTCAACACCGCCGACGGTCACCTCGGCCTTGCGGTAGCCCTCGGAGCCGTTCGGCGTCAGTTGCCAGTCGGACAGGCGCGCGGCCAAACCCAGCAGCGCCTTGTCGGTGGCCTCGCTGATGGGTTTTTGCAGCGCCGCGTCGGTGCTGACCCAGGCGTCGGCCAGTCGGCTGGGTACCAGGGTGGCGAGTTCATTGGCCATCAGCTTTTTGGAAGTGGCCTTGGCGCGCAGCAGCAGGGCGGGCAAGTCGATGCCGGGGGCCAGGTTGATGCGGATGGGCTGGCCTTCACGCCAGAAGCTGGAGATTTGCAGCACCGCCGGGCCGCTGAGGCCACGGTGGGTGAAGAGCAGGTCTTCCGAAAACACCACGGCTTTTTTGCGCTGTTTGGGGCTCGCATCCGCCGGGCTGGTTTCAATCAGCACCGGCAGCGCCAGGCCGGCCAGCTGGGCATAGGGCGCCCAAGCTTCGCCGTCGAAAGTCAGCGGCACCAGCGCGGCGCGCGGCTCGACCAGGCGGAGGCCAAACTGCTTGGCGATGCGGTAGCCGAAATCGGTGGCGCCTATCTTCGGAATTGACAGGCCACCAGTGGCAATAACCACCTGGGGTGCTTCAATCGCACCCCGGTCGCTCTCAATTTGATAGCTGCTTGCGCTTGCCCCTATTGGGCTAGGGCCATATTCGATGCTTTTTATGGCGCAGGGTTGCCAGCGCGTCACCTGGCCGGCATCGCATTCGGCCAGCAGCAGGTTGATGATGTCTTCGGCCGAGCGGTCGCAAAACAGCTGGCCCTTGTGCTTCTCATGAAATGGGATGCCGTGGCGTTGCAGCAGTTCGATGAAATCCTGCGGGGTGTAGCGCGACAGGGCCGAGCGGCAAAAGTGCGGGTTCTCGCTCAGGAAATTGGCCGGCGTGGCGTCACGGTTGGTGAAGTTGCAGCGGCCGCCGCCGGAGATGCGGATTTTTTCGGCCACTTTTTCGCTGTGGTCGACCAGCAGCACCTTCAGGCCCCGCTGGCCCGCCTGGGCCGCGCAGAACAGCCCGGCTGCTCCCGCGCCTATCACCACCACATCGAATTGATGTGTCAAATCAGCCTCTGGGTCAATGTGGACAAGCGCAAGCAGCTATAAAAACCATAGCAAATCATGACGAGAAGCTTCAGCCCTTCCAGGTGAAAGGGAACTTCAACTGCTTGAGGAAACCGTTGGGCACGTAGTCGCCCAGCACGCCGTAGCGCTCCGGCCAGAGCCTGGTGCTTTTCACGGCGGTGCCGAAGAGGTAGTCAATAAACGCGTAGTGCGCCGAGTAATTGCGGTCCAGTGCTTCCTGGTCCTGGCTGTGGTGCCAGTGGTGGAAGTTGGGCGTGACGATGACATAGCGCAGCGGGCCCAGGCGCACGCTCACGTTGGCGTGGTTGAACACTGCCTGGAAGCCCACGATGACGATGTAGGCGTCGATGACTTCCTTGGAAAAACCCAACACGTAGATGGGTGCCAGGATGAGCGTGCGGGTGATCAGCAGTTCCAGGATGTGCTGGCGCGAACCGGCCAGCCAGTCCATGCTTTTGGCGCTGTGGTGCACCGCGTGCAGGCGCCACAGCACCGGCACCTCGTGGTAGGCGCGGTGCGTCCAGTACTGCACCAGGTCGGCCACCAGCACGATCAGCAGCACACCACCCCAGAAAGGCAACCCTTGCACCCAGCCGCGGATGCCGTCGTTGGCGGCCCAGCCGAAGAATTTGTGCACCAGCAGGTTGGTGGCCAGCAGCACAAAGCCCACGATCATGTGGTTGACGATGAAATGGTGGAGGTCGGTCTGCCATTCGGCGCGAAAGACGGGCTGCTCCTTGCGCAGCGCAAACAGCTTTTCGATGAAGATGAAGATCAGCGACGAGCCCAGCAGGTCGAGGATGAACCAGTCCAGGCCAATGTAGGGGGTGTTGTCGGCGAAGTCGTTCACCGGGACCTTGTGGCCGCCCAGCAATGCGGTCGCCACCACCAGCAAAAAGGCGGCGCCGGCCAGCCAGCGCGAGCGGTTGAAGATGATGTTGACCAGCGAGATGCCGCCGGCAATGACCAGCGATACGAACATCACGATCCGGATCACGTCGACGTTGTAGCTTTTGCGCAGCTCGGGCGTGGTCAGGTATTCAGGAAAGTGAAAAGCCAGCACACCCAGAAAGCACAACACCCCCAGGCTGAGGGCGATCACACCGCTCATGATGCCCTTGCCGCGGCGCAGCTCGCCGTGGCTTTCCGTCAGTTCATTGAGTTTTTCAAGCATCGCGCATCCCTCTGTTGTTGTTCGACTTCGGGAGTGTAGCTGCGGCGGTGCCGCAAAGAGGCGTGCCGGTCGCGGGCTCAGGCTGCGCGCACGGCCTCGGGGTGCGCGGCGGCAAGCGCCACACCGCTGATCACGTCACCCACCACGATGACGGAGGGGCTGGCCATGCCGGCTTCGCGGATGGCACTGGCCAGCTCGCCCAGTGTGGTGGTGATGTGGCGCTGCGTGGGCAGCGAGGCGCTCTGGATCACGGCTACAGGTGTGGCGGCCGGCAGGCCCGACAGCAGTTCGTCCTGGATGCGCTCAGAGCCGCTGACACCCATATAGATCACCAGCGTCAGGCGTGCGCTGTGCGCTGTGGCCGCCAGGGCTTTCCAGTCGGTGCCCGTGTCGCCGGGCTTGGCGTGGCCGGTGACAAACACTACGCCGTGCGCATGCTCGCGGTGCGTCAGCGGCACGCCCAATGAGGTAACGGCAGCCAGGCCTGCGGTGATGCCGTTGATGACGTCCACCTCAATGCCCGCTGCGCGCAGGTGCTCGACCTCTTCACCGCCGCGGCCGAAGATAAAAGGGTCGCCGCCCTTGAGGCGCACCACGTCTTCACCTTCGCGCGCGGCCATCAGCATGAGCTTTTCAATGAAGGCCTGGGGTGTGGACTTGCATCCGCCGCGTTTRCCCACGTAGACAATGCGCGCGCCGGGCCGCGCGAAGGCCACGATCTCGTCGCTGACGAGGTCGTCGACCAGCAGCACGGTGGCGCGCTGGATGGCCTTCAGGGCCTTGAGGGTCAGCAGTTCCGGATCGCCGGGGCCGGCGCCTACCAGGGTGACTTTTCCGTTGTTCATGGTCGTGAGGTGATTTGAGGAAGCAAACGCAAGATATGTTCCACCTGCCGTGCAATCGAAGGCGGCACAGGCACGTCGCCCGCCAGCACGGCGCGAATGTAGTCCGCCGTAGCGGCCGCGTCCACTGTTTTGGGAAAGTCGGGGATGGAGGCGAGCGTGCCGGCTTGTGTCTCTTGCAGCAGTGAGCGCTGCCCGCCGATAAAGGCCTCCATCTGCGGCATGCGGCGCGCGTCGGCCACCACTTCGCCTTCGGTGCCGCGCAGCAGCAACGCATTGGCGCCCGTCAGCTCGAAGGTCTGCGCCATCGACACGGCGTATTCGGGGTGTGTGTAGCTGCTCACGACCAGGCTTTTGCCCAGGCAGGGCGTCATGATCTTGACCAGGCTGTGCGCCGGGTTGCGCAGGCCGACGGCGCGGCGCACATCCAGGAGGCGCTTCAACGCCGGCAGCAGCAGCTCGGTCGGGGCAAATGCCACCTCGCCATTTGCTATCTTTTTAATAGCTGGTTGCGCAGGTATATCAAGGGCCAGGAGCACTTCTGATGCAAAAACCCGGCTTGATTCGGTGGGCGTGCCGTGGATCAGCACCGGAACGCCTTCGCGTGCCAGCAGCAGCGCCAGCAGCGGCGTGAGCACCGGCAGCTTGCGGGCGCCGTTGTAGCTGGGCAGCACCACGGTGGGGCTGTCGCTGGCGGGCAGATGGTTCAGGCGCTCGTGCACGGCGTCGAGAAAGCCCGCCATCTCTTCAGGCGTTTCGCCCTTGATGCGCATGGCCAGGCAAAAGCCGCCTATTTCGAGGTCGGTCACGGTGCCGTCCAGCACCTGGCCCATCAGGTCGGTGGCTTGCTCGCGCGACAAAGCACGGGCGCCGTCCTTGCCGCGACCGATTTCCTTGATGTACTGGCTAATGCCCATAAGCGTGATTGTCCGCCAATGCAGATAACTTCTTGTTATGAGCTTAAGCCACTGGCCGGATTGGAATCACCGCGCGGGGTGTAGGCCCTGTTCCAGGGGCGGCTTCCGTGCGGGCCGACCTGATGCGGCGTTTGAGTTCAGGCACACAGGAGCCGCAGTTGGTGCCGCACTTGAGGCTTGCCTGCAGCGAAGCCAACCGCTCCTCGTCGGTATTGAGGTGGCCGGAGCCGCCGCCGCCGTGGGCCAGTACCGCAAGATGTTCGTCAATGGCCGTGTCGCTCACGTTGAGGCAGGTGCAGACCAGCTTGCCGCGCGACTGTACGGCGACGGGCGCCCTGGCGCCGGGCAGCAGCAACAGGCGGCCATAAGCCTGCGCCGGCAGCTCGTCCTGCAGCAGGGTTTTGATCCACGCCTGCGCGCTGGTGTCGCCTGCCAGCACAAAACCGTTGAGTTCGGCGTTGGCGCCGTTGCGGATCAGCCGGACCGTGCGCCGCTGGCCTCTCTTGCGGTCGGCATAGCGCAGGACGTCAACACCGCTCAGGCCGAGGATGCGTTCCAGTGTGGCCAATATCTCGTCAGCGGGCGCCTCATGGCCGGCGGCGCGAAACAACAGGCCGGAACGTTCCCGGCTGCGGTCGGCGAGCGCGGTGTTGTTGGAAAACGGCACGCAGCTGGTGAAGGGAAACACGGCCATCAGGGGCTTGAGCTGTTCGCGCGCCGCGAGCATCTCGCCCTCGGGGAGCCAGGCCATGGCCAACAGCGTCCATGGCATTTCCGCCTTGAGGATTTTCACGGCGGCGTGTTTGAGCTCGGGCTGCTTGGAGCTTGGGCAGTAGGCCGACGTGGTGAGGGCATTCACGCCGGCCAGCGTTTCGCCGCTGCTGGACTGCCCGCTTAAATATTCTTCGCCCCAGTGCATCGCCATGAACGCCTGGCTCACCGCCACTTCAGGCGAAGACTGCAGCGGCACCACGATGGAGCCGCGCTTGGAGGTCACATGTACGAGGTCGCCGTCTTTCAGCAGGCGCCGGGCCATGTCCTGGGCGTTCATCTGCACCGAGGGCTCTGCCACATGGCCGAACAGGCGGCCCAGCGTTCCGGTACGGCTCATGCCGTGCCATTGGTCGCGCAAACGACCGGTAGTCAGGGAAAACGGATAGCGCGACTCGCGGGGTTCCGCCACGGGTTTGTAGACGGTATTGGCGAAGCGGGCCTTGCCGTCGGCGGTGGGGAACACGCCGTCTTCGTAGAGCCGGACCTTGCCGTGGGTGTCGCCGGCCCTGAAAGGCCACTGCTGCGGTCCGTCCTCGAGCAACGCGTAGCTCAGGCCGGTAATGTCCAGGTCGCGGCCACGTGTGGATTCGCGGTGTTCATTCCAGATGGCTTCAACGCTGGCGGCTGCATCGGACACTGCATAAGGAAACAGCGTGGTAGCCGGCGCCACCGCGCGTGCAGGCAGAAGCTTTTCAAGCCTTTGTGCAAAGTCGGCCGCAATCGACCAGTCATGGCGGGTGGCACCCGGCGCTGCCACTGCTGGCCGCACCCGGCTGATGCGGCGTTCGCTGTTGGTCACGGTGCCGGTTTTTTCGCCCCAGGTGGTGGCGGGCAGCAGAAGGTCGGCGTAGTCGCAACTCGAGGTGGTGGCAAATGCCTCCTGGACGATCACCAGCTCGGCGCGCTCCATCGCGCGGCGCACGGTGGCCTGGTCCGGCATGGACTGGGCCGGGTTGGTACAGGCAATCCACAGGGCCTTGATCTCGCCGTCCGCCGCCGCCTGAAACATCTCCACGGCGGTCTTGCCCGGTTTTTCGGGTACGGACTGCACGCCCCATAGCGCGGCAACTTCGGCGCGGTGGCGGGCATTGCCGAGGTCGCGATGGGCGCTGAGCAAATTCGCCAGGCCACCCACCTCGCGCCCACCCATGGCATTGGGCTGCCCGGTCAGGGAGAAAGGCCCCGCGCCCGGCTTGCCGATCTGGCCGGTGGCCAGGTGCAGGTTGATCAGCGCCGCGTTCTTGGCGGTGCCGCTGCTGGACTGGTTCAGGCCCTGGCAATACAGGCTCAGCGTGGCGGCCGAGGTGGCGAACATTTTCGCGGCCGTGAGCAGGTCTTCCTTCTTGATGCCGCAGGTCTCGGCGACCAGGTCGGGCGTGTAGTCGCGCACGATGGCCTTGAGYTCGTCAAAGCCTGTGGTGTGCTCGCTGATCCACGCCGGGTTGGTCCAGCCCTCCCACAGCATGATGTGCAGCATGCCGTTAAAGAGCGATACGTCGGTCCCCGGTTGGATCGGCAGGTACAGGTCGGCAATCTCGGCCGTGTCGGTGCGGCGGGGGTCGCAAAAGATGATCTTCATCGCCGGGTTGGCTGCCCTGGCGTCTTCAATGCGGCGAAACAGGATGGGGTGCGCGTAGGCCGTGTTGCTGCCGACAATGAAAATGCACTGTGCGTGGTTCACGTCGTCGTAGCAGGCAGGCGGCGCATCCGCGCCCAGTGTCTGCTTGTAGCCGGCCACTGCGCTGCTCATGCACAGGCGCGAGTTGGTGTCGACGTTGTTGGTGCCGATCAGGCCCTTGGCCAGCTTGTTGAAGACGTAATAGTCTTCGGTCAGAAGCTGGCCTGAAATGTAAAAGCCCACGGCATCGGGCCCGTGGTCGCGGATGATCTGCGCAAAACTTTCACTGGCAAAACCCAGGGCGTTGTCCCAGGACACCGGCTTGGGTGCTTCATGCCGGTGCTCGCGCCGCATCGGCTGCAAGAGACGTGTCTGCCGCGTGACGGACGCCGTCGCAGTCAGCGCCAGCGTCGAACCCTTGGTGCACAGCCGCCCGAAGTTGGCGGGGTGGTCCGGGTCACCTCGCACACCCGTGATCTCATCGCCTTGCGATTCAATGATGACACCGCAGCCGACACCGCAATAAGGGCAGGTTGACCGCGTTTCAGCCATGGTGAACGAAGCCGCGGCTGCGGTTTTTGTCGTGCATCGCAAAGCGATCAACAGCGCAAGCTGTTAGATCGCAGCCGACACCGCAATAAGGGCAGGTTGACCGCGTTTCAACCATGGGGAACGAAGCCACGGCTGCGGTATTTACAGTTCATCGCAAAGCGATCAACAGCGAAAGCTGTTAGATCGCAGCCAACACCGCAATAGGGACACGTTGATCGGGTTTCGGTCATGAAAGAGTTACCGGCCTTTGCTTGTATGTTTGCGCTTATGCCGTGTGGGGTGCCTGCACCGCGAAGCTTTCATCACCCAATGCGCCAGAAGTGGCGCCTGGACCCGCGCGGGGCGGCTGCAGATCCAGCGCCAGCGTGGCCAGCTCGGTGGCATCCAGGAAGACCTGGCCTGTTTCCACCTTGCAGGTAAATTTGGGCGTGCAGCCTTCGTCAGGCTGCTTGGCGCAGCCGTCGGCCAGGCCTATGGTCCAGTTGTGCAGGGGGCAGGCCACGCTGGTGCCAAACACGATGCCCTGCGACAGGGGGCCGCCCTTGTGCGGGCAGCGGTCCAGCAGCGCAAACACCTGGTCCTGGTCGTTGCGGAACACAGCCACGTCAATACCTTTTGCGCGTGACACACGGCGCGAGCCGAGCACCGGGATGTCGGTGACCAGGCAGATTTTTTTCCATTCAGACATAGTGATCTCTCAATTCGGGCTTTAGGCGGCCAGTCGGTCAGGCGGGCGTGAGTTTTTCAAACTGGCGGGCGTCCACGGACGCTTCCTTCAGGTCGAACCAGGGATCCGGCTCGCCGTCCAGCGCAAACTGCAACTGCTCCCACAGGGCCTTGCGGCCTTCGTGGTCTTCCAGGATTTTTTTCTTCACATAGTCCAGGCCGACGCGGTTGACGTAATGCACCGTGCGCTCCAGGTACCAGCCTTCCTGGCGGTAGAGTTCGCAGAAGGCGCCGGTGTATTCGAGCACCTCAGCCGCGGTCTTGAGCTTGGTGAAGAAGTGGGCCACTTCCGTTTTGATGCCGCCGTTGCCGGCGATGTACATCTCCCAGCCTGAATCGACGCCGATGATGCCGACGTCCTTGATGCCGGATTCCGCGCAGTTGCGCGGGCAGCCGCTCACGGCAAACTTGACCTTGTGCGGGGCGTACATGCGCCACATGGCACGCTCCAGGTCCTTGCCCATCTGCGTGCTGTCCTGCGTGCCCATGCGGCACCATTCGCTGCCCACGCAGGTCTTTACCGTGCGCAAGGCTTTGGCGTAGGCGTGGCCCGAAGGCATGCCGATGTCTTTCCAGACGTTCTGCAGGTCTTCTTTTTTGACGCCCAGCAAGTCGATGCGCTGGCCGCCGGTCACCTTGACGGTCGGGATCTTGTATTTGTCGACCGCGTCCGCGATGCGCCGTAGCTCGCTGGCGGTGGTCTCGCCGCCCCACATGCGTGGGATGACGCTGTAGGTGCCGTCTTTCTGGATGTTGGCGTGGCTGCGTTCGTTGATGAAGCGGCTTTGCGGGTCATCCTTGGCCTGTTTGGGCCAGGTGCTGATCAGGTAGTAGTTGACGGCCGGGCGGCAGGTGGCGCAGCCGTTGGGCGTCTTCCAATCCATGAACTTGAAGGTGTCCGAGATGCTGAGCAGCTTGTTGGCGCGTATGGCGTCGCGCACCGCCTGGTGGCCGTGCTCGGTGCAGGCGCACATGGCCTTGAGCTTGGGCGTGGCCGAATAGTCGCCGCCGGCGGTGAACATCAGGATTTGCTCAACCAGCCCGGTGCACGAGCCGCACGAGGCGCTGGCCTTGGTGTGCTTGCGCACTTCGTCGAGCGTGAACAGGCCCTTTTCCTTGATGGCCTTGCAGATGGTGCCCTTGTTGACACCGTTGCAGCCGCAGACTTCCGCATCGTCGGCCATCAGCGCCGCCTTGTTCTGGCCTTCGTGGCCGGCGTCGCCGAGGTTGGACTCGCCGAAGATCAGCTTGTCGCGGATGTCGCTGACATTGCGACCGTCACGCAGCAGCTTGAAGTAGTAGCTGCCGTCCACGGTGTCGCCGTAAAGGCAGGCGCCGATGAGTTTGTCGTCCTTGATGACGAGTTTTTTGTAGACGCCGCCGAAGGGGTCGCTCATCACGATTTCTTCAGCGCCGTTGCCGCCCATGAATTCGCCGGCGCTGAACAGGTCAATGCCGGTGACTTTCAGTTTGGTGGACGTGAGCGAGCCGGAATAACGGCCTATGCCGAATTGCGCCAGGTGGTTGGCCGCTACCTTGGCCTGCTCGAACAGCGGTGCCACCAGGCCATAGGCGATGCCGCGGTGGGCTGCACATTCGCCGACCGAGTAGATGCGCGCATCGGTGACGGTCTGCATGGTGTCATTGACCACGATACCCTTGTTGCAATGCAGGCGCATGGATTCCGCGAGCTGTGTGTTGGGCCGGATGCCGACCGCCATGACCACGAGGTCAGTGGCCACTTCCGTGCCGTCCTTGAATTTGATCGCGGTCACGCGGCCGTCTTCACCGCCCACCAGCTCTTGTGTCTGCGCACCGATCATGAACTTGAGGCCGCGGTCTTCCAGCGATTTCTGCAGCAGCTTACCCGCCACGTCATCAAGCTGGCGCTCCATCAGCCAGGGCATCACGTGCACCACGGTGACGTCCATGCCGCGCAGCATCAGGCCATTGGCCGCTTCCAGGCCCAGCAGTCCGCCGCCGATGACGACGGCTTTTTTGTACYTCTGGGCCGTGGCGATCATCTCGTTGGTATCGGCGATGTCGCGGTAGGCAATCACGCCCTTGAGGTCCTTGCCGGGCACAGGCAGGATAAAAGGGTTGGAGCCGGTGCACATCAGCAGGCGGTCGTATTCCTCTTCGGTGCCGTCTTCGGCGCGGACCACGCGCTTGATGCGGTCTACTTCAACCACTTTTTTGCCGGCATGCAGCGTGATGTGGTTGTCCTTGTACCAGTCCCAGCTGTTGAGCACGATTTCGTCGAGGGTCTGCTCGCCGGCCAGCACGGGGCTCAGCAAAATACGGTTGTAGTTGGGATGGGGTTCGGCGCCGAAAACGGTGATGTCATACAGCTCGGGCGCGACCTTGAGCAGCTCCTCAAGGGTGCGCACGCCGGCCATGCCGTTGCCGATCATCACCAGTTTTGATTTCTTCATGGGGCTACTCCAGATTGATTCGGTGTCATGGTCAAGGTCCAATGTGCAAGCGTCATGCCACGGCGGACGCGGCAGGCGATGGGTAACAGGCGGGCAGGGCGGGGCAAATGGCTGCGGCGCCGCAATGAGGCGCAGCAGTTGGGCGGCAGTTCGCCAAGGCCAGGGCCTCTGTTTGATTTGTCAAAAATTGAGTGGAAATCATGATGCTCTCTCCCGGAAAAACAGGGATCCGGGCTGTCAACCCGGTATGAGGCACACCATTACGCACGTCGTTGTGCGCAGAACCCGCAGTGCATTCGCTAAGGTTGGGCGCGTCGTTACGCCCGCTGCAAATGACGCAAGACTTGTGCCATATCATTGGGGCAGCGGCTTTGCCAGAACCACCATCGCGGCGGCATGGTCCGCGGCTTGCGGTCTGTGCAGCTGTTTTCCGCCTTAACTCCTTGATTTGTATGACTTCCGCATTGGTAAATCTGATCGGCCCCAGTGGCGCACATCCTCTGGTTTCAGATCTGGAGGCCGCTGGCATCCAGGTGCTGGGGCCTGCCGGTGAGCGCAGCAAACTGGTGCAGGAAGTACTTCGCCAGGCACCCGATGTGGTCATTTGCCTGGATCCGCTGCCGGGCGATGAGCTCTTCAAGGCGCTGCAGCTGGTGGCCGACACAGCACCTTGCCCCATCATTGTTTTCACCAGCGACACAGACGCGGAAAAGATCACGCGGGCCACAGAGGTGGGTGTGCATGCTTATGTGGTTAACGGCTATGGCGCGCAGCGCCTGCGGCCCCTCATTCACCTTGCACAGGCGCGGTTTACCCGTGAACAATCCTTGCGTGCCCAGGTGCAGGAAGTCTCCAGCCGGCTTGAAGAGCGCAAGGTGGTCGACCGGGCCAAAGGCATCCTGATGCGCGCCCGGCAAATGTCGGACGACGACGCTTTTCATATTTTGCGGACTGCCTCCATGCATACCAACCAGCGCCTGGGGCAGGTGTCGCAGCACATCATCCATTCGGCACGCTTCGCGGAAGACGTCAACCGCTCGGGCCAGTTGCGCATGCTGTCGCAGCGGCTGGTCAAGCTGGCCCTTTTGCAACTGGCAGGCGTGCAGGCCGCGCGTGCCAGGGAGTTGCTGAAGGAGTCGGTGCTGCGCATTGACGCCAACCTGGTGTCCCTGGGGAAAAGCCTTTCACAGCCTACATTTGGCGATCTGCTGGGGCAGGTCTCCGTCAGCTGGGGCCGGCTCAAGCTTGCCCTGCAGGACACCCCGGACGCAGGCGGTATGGCCCACCTTGATGAATTGGCGGAGCTGTTTTTACAGGACGCCGAGCGCATGACCAGCAGCCTGGAAAGCGCTGGCGCCATGCCGCCCCTGCAGATGCTGAACCTGGCGGGACGCCAGCGCATGCTGAGCCAGCGTTTTGCCAAATACGCCTTGCTCCATGCCCTGGGTGGCGCCGTCACCTTGCAGCTTAGTGAGGCGGGCATGGCCGAGTCACGGGCCGCATTCGAAAAAGCGTTGCAGTACCTCCATGAAATCCCGCTGAGCAGCAAGGAAATCCGCGCGTCCCTGGACAAAGCGGCCGTGGGGTGGGCACAAATGTGTGCCGGGGTTTCGGGCATTGCGAAGGGCAAAGACCCCAAGCGACTTGAGGGCCTGGCCAACGCCAGCGAGGATCTGCTCGACGTCTTTGAACAGCTTTCGGTGCAATACGAGCGCAGCATGCAAATGCTGGTGGGTTGATCCAGTCGTCACCTTTGTTGCGATGCACCAATATCGGGCATTGAAATTGCTTGCATTGGTGCATGGCATTTGACCTGGACATTGGCTTTGCAACGCTTGCAGGCCGCAAAAACACCAATGAGGATTTCTGCGCGGCGATGCTTCCGGAGCAGGGACACGAGGGCATGGGCTCCATCGTGGCCATTGCCGATGGCGTGAGCACAGGCGGCATGGGCCGTGAAGCCGCCCAGACCACGGTGACAAGCCTGGTTCGCGATTACTACGGTACCCCCGAAACCTGGGACACCACGGTCGCGCTGGACCGTATCATCGGTGCGCAAAACGCCTGGCTGTCGGGCATCAACCGCCGGCGCCAGCCAGCCATGGGCCTGACCACCCTCACGGCGCTGGTGCTCCGCGGGCAGTCCTATACCCTGGCGCACGTGGGCGACTCACGGGCCTATTTGCTACGCGGCGGCAAGCTGCAGCAACTCACGCATGACCACGCGGTCAACCATCCTGACTTCCGGCACCAGCTCCTGCGCTCGGTAGGCGCGGAAGACCACGTGGTGGTCGACTACATGCAGGGTGACCTGCAGGTGGGTGATGTGTTTGTGCTTGTCACCGACGGCGTGCACGGCGTGCTGCGTGACACCCAGCTTCAGGGTTTTGCCAGCCTGCAGGATGCGGGTGACGCCCAGGCCGCCAGCCAGGGCCTGGTCGACGCCGCGCTCGCCGCCGGCAGCAATGACAACGTGACGGCGGTGCTGGTGCGCGTGCGTGGCTTGCTGGACGCGACCCTGCAGGACGTGACACGCATCGCGCAAACGTTGCCTGTCCCGCAGCGCCTGAAGGTTGGTGATGTGATCGACGGCCTGAGTGTGACGGCGCCTGTGGCCGACAACGGCATCAATGTGCTGTACCAGGTGCGTGACCCCGGGACGCGCGTGCTCTACGCCCTCAAGACCCTGAACCCAGCCCGGTCGCACGACGAAGAGGAGCGCGCCATGCTGGCTCACGAGGCCTGGCTGGCGCTGCGCATGCAGTCGGGCAGGGCGGCGGCGCATTTAGTCACCCTGCATGAGCGCTTGCCCCATGGCCAGGAGCGCAGCGCGTTTTACCTGCTCTATGACTGGCACAGCGGAGAGACGCTGCAGCAGCAACTGGACCGCCGCCATAAATTCAGCGTCGAGCAGGTGCTGGGCGTGGCCACCCAGGCCGCGCGCGCACTGGGCCGCTTGCACCGCCAGTGCGTGATCCACCGCGACATCAAGCCCGCCAATTTGCACCAGGGTGAAGACGGTGTGCTGCGCTTGCTGGACCTGGGTGTGGCACTGAGCGGGCGCGAACCCGAAGCCATGYGAAAGCTGCACGCCGGCACGCCCAGTTTCATCAACCCGGAGCAATGGGGCTTCAGCGCAGGCAGCACCGACGCGCTCGAGGAGTTGCCCGATGCGCAAAGCGATTTGTTTGCGCTGGGTGTGACGCTGTACCAGTTGCTGGCTGCGCGCCTGCCGTATGGTGAGGTACTGCCCTACCAGGCGGGCCGCTACTACCGCGACCCCGTTGCACCTAGCCGCATCAACCCCGAAGTGCCGATCTGGCTGGACCACATCGTGCTCAAGGCGGTGGCACGCGACAAGCGCAGGCGCTTTGAAACTGCTGAAGAGTTGCTGCTGGCGCTGGAGCGCGGCGCCTCGCGGCCCTTGACTGCGCCGCAGGCCACGCCGCTGATCCAGCGGGATCCTGTGGTGTTGTGGAAGCTGCTGCTGGGTGTGAGTGTGCTGGTGAATGTGTTGCTGATTTACTGGTTGCTGTTTTTGCCTCGGTAGGGTGGTTGGTAATAAATTGGTCGTTGAGGCAATAGGGGCGGGCGCTAGCAGCTATTGAATTGATAGCGGAGGAGGTGARTTCGTTTGAACTGTACTTCTTGTTCCAACGACGGGCCCTCTGTTGAGGGTAGTTGGCCGGGGGTTGCCCGGCATGCAACTCACTTTCTTTTGCTTCGCCAAAAGAAAGTAAGCAAAGAAAAGGCGACCCTGGTTCCTGCGTCCCTTCGCTGCGCTACGGGCAACCTGTGGTGCTCGGTCCAGCCGGGGTCAAAAACAACTCGCTTCGCTCAAACAAGTTTTTGCCCTGATCCGTCTGGCCCTGCGCTCCTCGGCGCATCCACAAGGGGGTGGGGAAGGAATACCAAAACCGAACACCGAAGAAACAAGGACACGCCGTGGCGTGTCCTTGTTGGTATTGATTTGGTATTTCTGACTTGGTGCCCGAATTCGGACTTCCCCGTCCTGGCTGGGCCGAGCAGCGCAGACGGAGGCGGAAGGTCGGGCCGCAGTTGTTTGAGCCGAAGGCGAGTTCTGCGGAAACGCCGCCGGAGTCGAGCAGCGCAGGTTGCCCGAAGCGAAGCGCAGGGACCCAGACTGYGGGTCGCCTTTTCTTTGGTGACTTTCTTTTGGCGAAGCAAAAGAAAGTTACTTGCCGCCGGGCAACCCCCGGCCAGCAGCCTCAGCTAGAGACGCATCCTCAAGCAGTCCTCGCCCGTCCACCTTTCTCCGCCCAAGTCCGAGTCCACCGAATCTGCATCACCCTCAGCATCACCAACATCGCCAATGAAAGCCCAGCAAAAAAGAAGAACCCCCACATATAAGTGCCCGCATACTGCTTGGAGATACCCATGGCATTGGGCACCAGGCCTCCGCCCAGCGCGCCGATTTCCCCGATCATGGAGCCGGCTACCGCGGTAGCCAGCGGCCAGCGCAGCGGTACCAGCTGGAACAAGGCGCCATTGCCCGCCCCGAGTGCGGCGAAGCACAACATGACCAGCAGCGTGGTGGCCACCAAGGATTTGCTGGCGAGCCCGCATGCCACGAGCGTGACGGCAATTGTCAGCAGCACGACGCTCAAGGTGTTCACGCCGCCCCAGCGGTCCGAGATCCAGCCGCCGAAGATGCGCAGCGCCGCGCCCATGAAGGCTGCCAGCATCGACAGCTGCCCGGCCTGGACCTTGCTGACACCGAATTGATCGTAGTAGTAGGAAGGTAAAAAGGTGGCGAGGCCGATGAAACCGCCAAAACTCACGGCGTAGATCAGGCTGAAAGCCCAGCCGTCTTTCTCGAACAGGCAGGCCACGTGCTCGCGCAGGGTGGCATGGCTGTCCACATCGTCTGGTTCTTTGGCGAAAAGAATCATTGCAATGAGCGGCAGCAGCATGGCCACGGCGGCAATGCCGTAAACCGACTGCCAGCCGAAGCGCTGCGCCAGCGCGGGCGCAACGAGCACGGACACGGCGGTGCCCACATTCCCCGCACCCACCAGGCCCATGGCCAAGCCCTTGTAACGCGGTGGAAAGGAGCCCGAACCCAAGCTGAGCGCCACGCCGAAACTGGCGCCGGCAATGCCCAGCAGCACGCCCATGGCCAGCAGGCTGCTGTAGGAGTCAACCACGAAATAGCCGAACAGCAGGGCCACCATGATCAGGCCCATTTCCACCAGCGTGGCGTTTTTTCGGCCGATGTACTGGGCCAGCACACCCAGCGGAAAGCGCATCAGCGCACCGGCGAAGATGGGAACCGAGAGCATCACGCCTTTTTGCGTGGGCGACAGGTTATAGGTTTCCGAGATAAAAGGCGCCATGGCGCCGTTCATGACCCAGATGCAGCACGAAAACGCGAAGTAGAAAAACGCTGCACCCAGTGTGGGCGCGTGGCCAGCCTTGAGAAAATTACGAAACCCCGCCATGGTGCAAGCTCTTTCTGTGAAGATGGTTGATTCACAGAAACAGTGCGAAAAGCATGCCAACTTGGGGCGCTCAAAATGCACCCTTGCAGCGCAATTTGGGCCTGGGTTGCGGTTTCTTTTGGTGCGGCGCACGCATTACGTGCGTGCAGCTGTGCGAATCAACCAAGCCGACCGAGGTCGCGGGCTAGTTTTTGCGGTCCATGTCGACGCAGACCATGGCCGCGTAGTGGTTCCAGCGCAAGGTGATCACGTAGGGGCGCTTGCGTACCCGGGCTTTCATGCCTTGCGCGCCCTGCAGCTTGATCGGCACCGAAATCTGCAGCTCGGAACCCAAAGCCTTGCGCGCATTGCCTGCCAGTGTGTTGGCGATTTCGCCCACGGCGTCGAGCAGATTTCCATCGCTGAGGTCGGTTTCATGCTGGAGCAGCAAGATCTCGCGCACCAGTTTCCCCGGCATGGACACCACCACATGTCCGTTGTGGCTTCCGGAAAAGGTCACGATGCCATTGAATTCAAAGGCTTCGATATCTCCCGTGCCGAGATAGGCCGAGGTGATCTGCGGTTCCTGCCGGGTCGTGATCTTGAGGTAATGCCGGATGGAATCGACAAAGAGCTTGAGGTCGTTTTCGTTCAGTGTGGCCATAACAATGTCCTTAGCGCACGTCTGCAACGTCGAGCAGTGCAATCTGCAGCTCTTCGTCTGTAAAGGGTTTGGCAACAAATCCGCGCGCGCCCAGCTTGAGCGCCTGGATGGCGGTTGATTTGTCGCTGAGGGCGCTGACCACCAGTATCTTGATGGACGGGTCGAACTTCAGCAATGCGGTGATGCATTCAATGCCGTCCATCTCGGGCATGGTCAGGTCCATGGTGACGACCTCGGGGCGGGTTGCCCGGGCCAGCCGCACGGCTTCAAGGCCGTTCTTGGCCAGGCCTGCGAGCACCACGCCCTTGATGCCGCCGTTTTGCACCACTCGCGAAATCCGGGTCCGGATCATGTTGGAGTCGTCAACAATCAGCAGTCGCATGGAGAAGCTCCTGTGTGGGGTTTGTGAGGGCCATTGCGGGATCGCTTCAGGAAATTCAGAAAAATTCAGGAAAAGGAAACCTTGAATTCGGTGTGCTGGCCGGGCGTGCTGGAGAGCAGCAGACGCGCCCCCAGCTGCTGCACGTTGGTCTGCACCAGATCCAGGCCGACGCCGCGGCCTGCGTGGCGAGAGGTAGCGCCGGCCGTGGAAAAGCCCGGTTTGAAAATATGCGCAACGATCTGCTGCTCGCTGAAGCTTTGCAGCTGCTCCGTTGTGTACCAGCCCAGCTCCAGCAGACGGCGGCGGACGTCGGCCGCGTTCAGGCCCGCGCCGTCGTCGCGCACGCTGAGCTGCCACTGGCCGTCTTCGTTCCGGGTGAGGTTGACGGCAATCCGCCCGGCCTCCGCCTTGCCAGCAGCGCGCCGCACGGAGGGCACTTCCACGCCGTGCACCACGGCGTTACGCAGCAGCTGGATGGCGATTTCACGCAGCAGGTTCATCTTGTCGGCAGGCATGTCCTGGGCGCTGCCCATCCGCACCTCGGCATCCACGCGTTTGCCGCAGTCGGTGCCGACTTCATTTGCCAGTTGGGTCAGTACGGCGTTCAGTCCTTGCGATGCGGAACCGTCCGGAGTGGGCGCCGTGTCACCGCCTGAGCGCTTCTGGCCCAGCGCCTTGAAGGCGCCGACCTTGGCCAGCAGGTCCTCGAGCGGCAAGGGCAGGGCCAGCAGGGCGTCGCCGGTGGCGGCGCCGTTGTCCTTGAGCTTTTGCAACTCGCTTTCGAACTGATGGGCCAGTGTGGCCAGGATTTCCAGTCCGAGCGATGCTGCGTCACCCTTGAAGGCGTGGATGCGGCGGTAGGCGCCGTCCACAGCCTTGAGCACCTGGACTTCCGAGGCGGCCGATGAAGTGCTTCGCAGCAGGTCGTTGACTTCCAGCAGGGACGCTTCGGCCCGCTCGACAAAGGCGCGCATCATGGCCGGCTCTGTCTCGAAGGCCTTGAGCATCATCGACAGCTCCTTCTGGGAGCGCTGGCGTTCGCCCGTCAGCCGTGCCTGCAATTCGACCTTTTGCGTGATGTCCTGCACGGTGACCAGCAGGTGCCGCACGGTGTTGCCGTCCTGCACCCGGTTGAAATGKAACGAAAGGTAGCGCTTGGTGTCCTGGCCCAGCCGGTTTCTGACGGTAAGTTCCACCTCCGACAACGGGTTGATGCCCTGGATCAGCTGCTCCTTGACGTGCGGGGAAAACAATAACTCGACATAGTCCCTCGCATCGGTCAATGCCTTGTCTGAAACCAGGGTGGACAGCTGGTAGAAAAAGTTTTGCCCGGGCGCGAGTGTTTTGCCGAACAGCGCGTGGGTTGAGCGGGACAACTGGGAGCCGAGCTGGTGCTGGGGTGTCAGGAGGAACAGGCCTTCGCGCACGCTGGCCAGAATCTCGCGGTTTTCTTCGGTGGCAGCTTCAATCGCGGCGTCTGAAGTTTTCAGGCGGCGCAGGAACTTGAACAGAATGAAGGCGAAATTCAGCAGTGCCAGCACGATGCCGACGGTTTGCACCATGCGCAGCACGCTGGCGCGCGAGGCGCCGATCTGCTGCGTTTCCGTGACGAAGTCGTTGGCAACGCCCAGCAGTTTGCTGTTGTTGGCCTGGCTATAGGCCAGTGCGGCGGCCAGTTCCGTCTGCGTGAAGTTGTCAGCGGCAAGCAGGGGCTGGAGCAGCTCGAAGTAGGGCTTCCATATCGCATCAACCTTGTCCTCCAGCTCGCGGCCCCGGCTGGACACCACGGGCTCCAGGTACACCGGTTTGCCGTCGCCGCCGGGAATGGTGCCGCCTTCGCGGAATGCTACGTGGGAGGCCTGGAAGATCTTTGCGCCTGAACGCAGCTCGGCCAGTGTCTCGGGCTTGTAAGGCGTACCTGCCACCCGCATGGCGTCGAGTTCGAGCAGGGTCCGTGCGACACGCTGCGAAACATAGCGTTGGCGGCCGGAAAGGTTGATGGCCACCGTATCCTGGTCGATCTTGAACGAGGTGTAGAAGTTCAGGACCAGCACTCCCAGGTCAAACAACAGGAAAAATGCCACCGCGATGATGATTTCGCGGTACTTGCCGAGCGAGGAGAGGCCGTGCGACGCTGGCGGCCGTGTGCCGGCCGGTGCGCCATGGGCGATTCTGTCGGCGCCGGGGATTGGCAAGACTGCAGACATTGGAAACCTCCCTTGAAAATCCCGGAGCGGCTTGTTTGCCGCTTTTCCGGGCTGGCCCTTTCAGGCCGCTTTTTCGACGTGGCCCTGGCGGGTGTAAAGGAAATCGATCACGGCCTTGCGGTAACCCAGGTAACGGATGTCTTCGGCCAGCGCCACGCGGGAACGTGGGCGGGGCAGCTCCACCGGCAGCACTTCACCAATCGTGGCGGCAGGGCCGTTGGTCATCATCACGATGCGGTCGCTCAAGAGCACCGCTTCGTCGACATCATGGGTCACCATGACCACCGTGCTTTGCGTGGTGGCGACGATTTGCAGCAGTTCGTCCTGCAGCTTGGCGCGGGTCAGTGCGTCCAGCGCGCCGAAAGGTTCGTCCAGCAGCAATACCTTGGGTTCCATCGACAGTGCGCGGGCAATGCCGACGCGCTGCTTCATGCCGCCCGAAATCTCGCCGGGACGTTTTTGCGCCGCCGGCGTCAGCCCGACCATGGCCAATGCGGCGTCGGTGCGGTCCTTGAGCTGGGCCTTGTTTTCAGTGGCTGCAAAAACCCGCTCAACGGCAAGGTAAACGTTCTCGAAGCAAGTGAGCCAGGGCAGCAGTGAATGGTTCTGGAACACGACGGCGCGTTCGGGGCCGGGTCCGGCAATCTCGCGGTTGGCGCACAGCAGGCTGCCTTCTGTCGGTGTGGTCAGGCCGGCAATCAGGTTGAGCAGCGTGGATTTGCCGCAACCGGAATGGCCGATCAGTGTGACGAACTCGCCTTTGGCGACCGTGAGGTTGATGTTCTGCAGTGCGCAGAACGGTCCCTTTTTTGTCTTGAAGGTCTGCTCGACGCCCTGGATTTCGATGTACTTGGTGGAAAAGGAATTGCTCATGATGTTTCTCCGGTTTTTGCGAGGACCACCGCGGAACCGGCTTTGCCGGGCCGCAGGTGGTGCCCCCTTGAGGGGGAGGCGCCGAAGGCGCTTCGGGGGGGAGCGTTCATTTTTAGTTCTTGACTTCTTCGAAGGTGAAGGCCGTGGCCAGCTTGATCAGGGCGAACTCCAGCACCAGGCCGACGATGCCGATGACGAAAATCGCGATGATGATGTTCTTGACGTTGAGGTTGTTCCACTCGTCCCAGACCCAGAAGCCGATGCCGACGCCGCCGGTCAGCATCTCTGCCGCAACGATGACGAGCCAGGCGGTGCCGACGGCAAGGCGCACACCGGTCAGCATGTAGGGCAGCACGGCAGGAAAGAGTATCTTGGTGACGATCTTCCACTCGCTGAGATTGAGCACGCGGGCCACGTTCATGTAGTCCTGCGGCACACGCTGCACGCCGACTGCCGTGTTGATGATCATGGGCCAGATTGAGCAGATGAAGATGGTCCAGATGGCGGCCGGGTTGGCCCCTTTGAAGACCAGCAGGCCGATGGGCAACCAGGCCAGCGGGGATACCGGGCGCAGCAGGCTGATCAACGGGTTGAACATTCGGCTCAGGAAGTTGAAGCGGCCGATCATGAAGCCGACTGGAATACCGATGACGGCCGCCATGCCGAAGCCCATTGCCACGCGCTTGAGTGACGAGAGCACGTTCCAGCCCACGCCCTGGTCGTTGGGGCCCTTGCTGTAGAACGGATCACTGAAGATCTGCACTGCCTGCACAAAGGTGTCCTTGGGCGAGGGAATGCTGCCGGCCGTGCCCATGAAAACAAGCTCCCAGATCAGCACCAGCAAGCCCAGCCCCAATAGCGGAGGCAGGACGCTGAGCCAGAGCCAGGAGGCATCGCCGGATGGCTTGTTGGTTGGGGCAGGTTTTGTTGAGGCGTTCATGCTGTTTTGGGCTGTGGCGACCGTTGGATGAGCGCCACCAGCTATCGAATTGATAGCGGCGGCATCTCTGGTTCTTTCGCTGCTGCGGGTCGCCGGGGTTGCCGCCTCCAGCGGGTTGTGAAATACGGCACTGACCATGGCGTCACCTCTTTACGTGGATGGTTGGGTGGGGGTGTAGCGTGGATATGGCGTGGGTGTTCAGGCGTGAACCTTGAAGCTGTCGGCGTACTTTTTCGGGTCCTTGCCGTCCCACACGGTGCCGTCCATCAGCTTGCTGCTGCGCATGATCTCCTTGGGAACGCTGGCCTTGGCCGCCGTGGCTGCCTGCTTGTAGACGTCGATGTGGTTGATCTGCTTGGCAATGCCCAGGTAGTCGGGGTGATCCTTGATCAGGCCCCAGCGCTTGTGCTGTGTGAGAAACCACATGCCGTCGGAGAGGTAAGGGAAGCTCACCGCGCCGTCGTTGTAGAACTTCATGTAGTTCGGGTCGTCCCAGGTCTTGCCCATGCCGTTCTGGTAGCGGCCCAGGATGCGCTGATTGATGGCGTCCACGCTGGTGTTGACGTAGCTCTTGTCGGCCACGGTTTCTGCCATCTTGTTCTTGTTGGAGAGGCTGGCGTCAATCCATTTACCGGCCTCGATGATGGCGGCGGTGACGGCGCGCGCCGTGTTGGGATATTTCTTGACGAAGTCGGCGGTGGTGCCCAGCACTTTCTCAGGGTGGTCTTTCCAGACGTCCTGGGTGGTTACAGCGGTCACACCGATGCCGTCGATGATGGCGCGGTGGCCCCAGGGCTCGCCCACGCAGAAGCCGTCCATATTCCCCACGCGCATGTTGGCCACCATCTGCGGCGGCGGCACGGTGATGACCTTGGCGTCCTTCATCGGGTTGATGCCGTTGGCAGCCAGCCAGTAGTAAAGCCACATGGCGTGGGTGCCGGTCGGAAAGGTCTGGGCGAAGGTGTATTCGCGCTTGTCGCTGGCCATGAGCTTGGCCAGGCCCGCGCCGTCGACGGCGCCCTTGTCGGCCAGCTTCTTGGACAGCGTGATGGCCTGGCCGTTGTTGTTGAGGGTCATCAGCACGGCCATGTCTTTCTTGGGGCCGGCGGTACCCATGTGCACGCCGTAAACCAGGCCGTAGAGCACGTGGGCGAAGTCCAGCTCGCCGTTGACCAGCTTGTCGCGAACACCGGCCCAACTGGCTTCCTTGGTCGGGATGATCTTGACGCCATATTTCTGGTCAATGCCCAGCACTGAGGCCATCACCACCGAGGCGCAGTCGGTCAGCGGAATGAAGCCGATCTTCACTTCCTTCTTCTCGGGTGCGTCCGAGCCCTGGGCGTACACGGCGGCGCGCAGGGCGGGGTTGATGCCCACGGCACCTACGGCCGCGGCCTGCAGCACGGTGCGGCGTGTCAGCGAAGATTTCAGCAGTTCAGTCATGTCAGCGGCTCCTGATGGTTAAAACGAAAGACAAAAACAAAAAAGGCGCTCGACCCGGGCAACACGTTGAACGTGATGCAGGGTGCGAACGCCTTTGTTCCTTGGGGGCACCACACACTTCGCCATTGAAGTGCTGTGCCGGTTGGCCATCTTTGACCAGTGCCTAAGGCATTGCAAAAGCTGTGCCAGCGATGCTGAGTACTATGAAACGGAGTTGCTTTGAGAAGGGAACGCACCCGGATGCTCTGCCTGCGTTCGTGATTGCAGGGACAAGCGGTGCGAGGTGTTGGTTTGATGCTTGCACCGTATTTGTGCGGTGCACCAATTGAGGGTTACCTGAGGCCGGGCCCGGGACTCATCCCAGCAAATCCAGGGCGTCGAGCATGCGCTGGGCGACTTCACCGAGCCGCAGGCCCTTGTCCATTGCCGCCTTGCGCAGCTTTTCGAAGGCAGCTTGCTCGGTGAGGCCCTGGCGCTGCATCAGCATGCCCTTGGCCCGGTCTATCACTTTTCGGTCATGAAGCTCTGTTTTGGCGTGTGCCAGTTCCTTGCGCAGGCCCTGCTCGTGCTCAAAGCGCGCCATGGCCACATCCAGGATGGGGCGAATGCGATCGGGGGAAAGGCCGG
Source organism: Polaromonas sp. P1_E3 (assembly GCF_056405935.1). Lineage (NCBI taxonomy): Bacteria > Pseudomonadati > Pseudomonadota > Betaproteobacteria > Burkholderiales > Comamonadaceae > Polaromonas > Polaromonas sp. P1_E3. The sequence goes on along the minus strand of NZ_JBFUBD010000022.1, from coordinate 280 downwards.
CCACCACATAGGCCGATACGCCGGCGGCGACGGCATCCTTGACGTGGCTGGTGTCATTGTCGTTGGTGAACAGCACGATGGGGCGGCGGGCGTCCCGCGTGGCCATCACCACGTGCTCCAGCGAATCGCGGGCCTCGCTTTCGGCGTCCACGATGATCATGTCGGGTTGCAACTGCGCCAGGCGCTCGTCCAGAAAGGTATCGGCCGGGAGCACCGCGACGATGTTGTAACCGTTTTCGAGCAAGCCGATGCGCAACTGGCGCGAGCGCTCTGCCAGCTC
>NZ_JBFUBD010000021.1:0-31779 GCF_056405935.1 Polaromonas sp. P1_E3 | reverse complement strand
CCGGGTCGCCAATGACGTGGTCCGCGTTTACGGCGTGGGCATCCAGCACAACTTCTGAGGGCCCAGACCACCGCGGGCAGGCCCGTCAAAAGGCTTATTCCCCGCAGAGGCCTTTTTCGACCATGTCGATCAGGCGTTGACCGATCTGCAGCATTTGCGGCCCAAGGATGGGACCCAGCGGGCCGTCTATGACCAGCATGGCCAGGCCGTGCACCGCCGACCAGGCGAGGAACTCGGCGCCGGGCCGGCGTTCGGGCGACAGCACACCGGCACTGACGAGCTTGTCGAGCGCGGCACCCAGCAGCTCGAAGGGGTCCAGGCCGCTTTGGCCTTTGCGCTCGGTATCCGCCGGCGCGCCCTGGGCCCGTTCTTTCAAATCGTCTGAAGGCCCAAAGGCCGTGCGGAACAGCCCGCTCTCCGCCTGTGCAAAACGCAGGTAGCCGGCGCCGACCGCGCGCACATTGGCCCGGGCGAATTCAGCGGGCGGCAAATCCCTGGGTAACGCAGCCAGTTCGGCCTCCATGGCGCGGGCCACCGCAGCCAGCGCCGCTGAGCGAACCGCGTAGAGCAGGGCCTGGCGGTTTTCGAAATGCCGATAGGCCGCATTGGGCGCAACGCCCGCACGCCGCGTGGCTTCGCGCAGCACCACGGCCTCGGGTCCGCCGGCACGGGCCAGCTCCACACCAGCTTCCAGCAAGGCACGCCGCAGGTCGCCGTGGCGGTAGGTGCTGCGGGGCGGCGGGACTGGCTGGGAAGGGCGCGCGCTCGACATGGCTTGTTACTTATTTATGTGGACAGCGTTCATTATCTTTGCTATTCTTTTGTGGACGGTGTACACAATACTGCTGATTTGGCCACCGCACAAGACCCGAAATCCGTTTTACGACTCTTCAGACGCTCTTCTTTCAAGGACCCAGACCATGCAGAAAATCACCCCCTTCCTGTGGTTCAACGACCAGGCCGAGGAAGCCATGAATTTTTATGTTTCGGTCTTCAGGAACTCGAAGATCACCATGCTGCGGCGCTACGGCAAGGAAGGCCCGGGTCCGGAGGGTTCGGTCATGACCGGCAGCTTCCAGCTCGAAGGCCAGGAGTTCATGGCGCTCAACGGCGGCCCGCACTTCACATTCACGCCGGCGATTTCGCTGTTTGTGGACTGCAAGACGCAGGAGGAGGTCGACGAACTCTGGGACAAGCTCTCGGCGGGCGGCGCGCCCAACCAGTGCGGCTGGGTCCAGGACAAATTCGGCCTGTCCTGGCAGATTATTCCCTCCGCGCTCGGCGAGATGCTGGGCGACAGGAACCCGGCCAAGGCGGGCGCCGCCATGAGCGCCATGTTGAAAATGCGCAAGATCAATATCAGGGAGCTCCAGGAAGCCTTCGACAGGGCCTGAAGCAGCGCCTGACCCCCCCTCAATTCATTCAAGGAGACACACGTGACCACCAAGATGTTTGTAAACCTGCCCGTGAAAGACCTGGTCAAATCAGTGAGGTTTTTCACTGCGTTGGGCTTCAAATTCAACCCGCAATTTACCGACGAAAACGCGACCTGCATGATCGTCAGCGATGAAAGTTTCGTCATGCTCTTGGTCGAGAACTATTTCAAGACCTTCACGCCCAAGCCGGTGAGCGACGCGCGCAAGAGCACTGAAGTGCTGATCTGCCTTTCCTGTGACAGCCGCGAAGCGGTTGACGAGATGGTCAGCAAGGCCGTGGCTGGCGGCGCGACCACGCCCAACAAGGCACAAGACCACGGCTTCATGTACCAGCACGGTTTTGAAGACCTGGACGGCCATCTCTGGGAGCTCGCCTGGATGAACGTGGAAGCCCACGCCGCACAAAAGAGCGCCTGACAGCAGACCTTACCTATCCCCACTTTTCCTCACCCATCCATTGCCAACACAAGGAGTGAATCATGCTAGTGCAGTCCTACCTCTTTTTTAACGGCCGCTGTGAAGAGGCCATCGAGTTCTACCGCAAGGCGCTTGGCGCCGAAGTGAAGATGATGATGCGCTTCAAGGAAAATCCCGAACCCATGACCGAAGGCTGCGGGCCCGACGGCGGCACCATCCCGGGCGAGAACATCATGCACGCCAGCCTCAAGATCGGCGAGACGGAAGTCATGGCTTCTGACGGCATGGGGCAAGGCAACCCGGAGTTCAAGGGATTTTCGCTCTCGCTGACTGCGGCCAGCGACGCCGAGGCACAGCGCCTGTTCAAGGCGCTGAGCGACGGTGGCAAGGTAGAGATGCCGATGATGAAGACCTTTTATGCGTCATCGTTTGGCATGGTGGAAGACCGCTTCGGCGTGTCGTGGATGGTGATCAAGCCTCTGCCCATGCCTTGACGGATTCACCGCATGAAGCTCTATTACTCGGACACGCTGAACCCGCGAAAAGCCTGCGCCGTCGCCAGGCACTTGAAGCTGCCGGTGGAATTCATCCGCGTCGCACTGGAGAAAGGCGAGCACCGCACGCCGCAGTTCCGCGCGATGAACCCCAACGCCAAAGTGCCGGTGCTGGTGGACGGCGCCACCACGCTGTGGGAGTCCAACGCCATCATGTGTTACCTCTCGGAGAAAGCCGGATCAGACCTGTGGCCGCGAGACGCACGCCAGACCGAGGTGATGCGCTGGCTGATGTGGGACGCCACCGAGTTCGCGCCCGCCGCAGGAACGTTTTATTTCGAGCACATCATCAAGCCGCGCTTCCAGCAACGCGAAGCCGATCCGGCCGAGATTGCGAGGGTGACGCCCCACTTCGAGCGTTACGCCGGCGTGCTGGACGCGCATCTCAAAGGTCGGGGGTACCTTGTCGGCGACGCGCTGACCGTGGCCGACTTCGCGGTAGCCATCACCTTGCCGTATGCCGAAAAAGCTCACTTGCCGCTTGAGAATTTTCCCGAGATCCGGCGCTGGCACGATCGGCTTGACCAGCTGCCGGCCTGGCGAGAGCCCTTCCCGGAACTGCAGGCCGCCTGAAGGGCTGCCATCCGCCGCTCAAGAGTCGAAAACCGACGGGCGCTCGCGCACCTGCCAGCTTTCGCTTGCCCTGAGTCCCACGGAGTCAGGCAACCCTGCCGCGCAGGAAAACCCCTTGTCCCGGCTTTTTCCGCCTTGCTCTATAGAATGATTCGGGTCTCTTCTGGCGCCGCATTCCGGCGCCGCTTTCTTGTCAGGATGCCGCGTGCAACCCATTATTTCCATCCAGCAACTCAGCAAAACCTACGCTTCGGGCTTTCATGCGCTCAAGTCGGTAGACCTGGACATCCAGCCCGGCGAAATCTTCGCCCTGCTCGGGCCCAACGGCGCGGGCAAGACCACCTTGATCAGCATCGTCTGTGGCATCGTCAACCCGAGTTCGGGCAGCGTGACGGCCGACGGACACGACGTCGTTCGGGATTACCGCGCCGCCCGCGCCAGGATTGGCCTGGTACCGCAAGAACTTTCGACCGATGCTTTTGAGACTGTCTGGTCTACCGTGAGCTTCAGCCGCGGCCTGTTCGGCAAGCCGCCCAACCCGGCTTACATCGAAAAGGTACTGCGCGACCTTTCGCTGTGGGACAAGAAAGACAGCAAGATCATGGCGCTTTCGGGCGGCATGAAGCGCCGGGTATTGATTGCCAAGGCGCTGTCGCACGAGCCCACCATCCTGTTCCTGGACGAGCCCAGTGCAGGCGTCGACGTCGAGCTGCGCAAAGGCATGTGGCAGATGGTGCGGGAACTGCGCGACAGCGGTGTCACCATCATCCTGACCACCCACTACATCGAGGAAGCCGAAGAAATGGCCGACCGCATTGGCGTGATCAACAAGGGCGAGCTGATTCTTGTCGAAGACAAAACGGTGCTGATGCGCAAGCTGGGCAAAAAGCAATTGAGCCTTCAGCTGCAAACACCGCTGCAAAGCATTCCGCAGGCGCTGGCAGGGCTGCCGCTTGAGCTCACGAAGGAGGGCCATACCCTGGTCTACACCTTCGATACACAAACCGAAGAAACCGGCATTGCCTCCCTGCTGAAGCAGCTGGCCGAACTCGGCATCGACTTCAAGGACCTGCATTCAAGTGAAAGTTCGCTGGAGGACATCTTTGTGAGCCTGGTCCATGCCGGCAAACCGTCCACCGCAAAGGAGGCCGCATGAACTGGCACGCCATTCGCGCCATTTACCGCTTTGAGATGGCGCGCACCTTCCGCACGCTGATGCAATCCATCGCCTCGCCGGTGATCTCGACCTCGCTCTACTTCGTGGTGTTCGGCGCGGCCATCGGTTCGCGCATGGGCGACATCGACGGCATCGGCTACGGCGCCTTCATCATCCCCGGTCTCGTCATGCTGTCCCTGCTCAACGAGAGTATTTCCAACGCGGCCTTCGGCATCTACATGCCGAAATGGTCGGGCACGATCTACGAGCTGCTGTCGGCGCCGGTGTCGTCCATGGAGGTGGTAATGGGATATGTGGGGGCGGCGGCCAGCAAGTCCGTCCTGTTGGGTCTTTTGATCCTGGTGACGGCGCGCCTGTTCGTGCCGTACAGCATTGCCCATCCTTTCTGGATGCTGTGCTTCCTGCTGCTGACCGCACTGACTTTCAGCCTCTTCGGGTTCATCATCGGGCTGTGGGCCGACAACTTCCAGAAGCTGCAGGTCGTGCCGCTGATGGTGGTGACACCGCTGACTTTCCTGGGTGGCGCGTTTTATTCCATCAACATGCTGCCGCCGCTGTGGCAGAAAGTCGCCCTGTTCAACCCTGTGGTCTACCTGATCAGCGGATTCCGCTGGAGCTTTTACGGCGTGGCCGACGTCAACGTGGGCATCAGCGTGGCGGCCATCATGGGCTTTCTGGGGTTGTGCCTGGGCACGGTGTGGTGGATCTTCCGCACGGGCTGGAAGCTGAAGGCCTGAGCAACGGGCCAGCGCCTGGAGGGCGGGGCAGGGCGCAAGTGCAGAACGGTGAACGCTATTATTTTTATAGCTGCTTGCGCTCGCCGTATAAGGGCTACGGCATATTTTCCTGGTAGGCAGCCGGAAAATGCCCTGGTTAACTGGCCCGTGTACAGCTTGAAAGTGCGGAGGCAGGCCCCATATCTGTTCGTCAGATTTCTCGAAAATTACACGCCAGAAAGGCTTTTTCATGCCTGCCAATCCCGTCGCAAGTCTCACCGCCAATTCCACCGCAACTTCCGCTGCCCATCCCGTCGTCCAGGTCAAGCCGCTCGGCTTTCCATGGGCCACGATTGACCCCTTCCTTTTTTGCGTCTACCACGACGACGCCTACCCCAAAGGCAATGCGCAGATGGGCCCGGACGCTTCGCTCGCCGGGCGCAACATAGGCCAGGACTTTGCCCGCAAGGACGGCTGGAATATGTACCACGGCAGCACGGTGCCGGGATTTCCCGCGCACCCGCACCGCGGCTTCGAAACCGTGACCATTGTGCGCAAGGGACTGATTGACCATTCCGATTCCCTGGGTGCGACGGCGCGTTTTGGCCGCGGCGATGTTCAGTGGCTGACGGCCGGCAAAGGCGTGGTCCATTCCGAGATGTTCCCGTTGCTGGACCCGCAAAATCCCAATCCACTGGAACTGTTCCAGATCTGGCTGAACCTGCCAGCCGCCGGAAAAATGAGCGAGCCGCACTTCACCATGTTCTGGTCGCAGGATATTCCGCGCCTGAGCATCAAGGATGCCGAAGGCCGCGGTACCGAAGTGGCTGTGATTGCGGGCCGCATGCAAGACACGCAAGCCACGCCGCTGGCGCCGCCCCCTGACTCGTGGGCATCGCAAGCCCAGGCCGACGTAGCGATCTGGACGATCCGCATGGCGCCGGGCGCACGCTGGACGCTGCCCGCCGCAACAGGCGAAGGCACCCGGCGCCAGCTGTATTTCTTCAAAGGACAGTCGGCGGTGATAGGCGGCCAGAGAGTGAACGCCGACAGCGCCATTGAACTGCGCGCCGATGTGGACGCGGAGATTGTCAACGGCGCAGAGGAAGCCGAGTTCCTGATGCTGCAGGGCAGGCCGATTGGCGAGCCGGTGGTGCAGTACGGCCCGTTTGTCATGAACACGCAAGCCGAAATCGCACAGACCATGGCGGACTACCAGCGCACGCAGTTCGGCGGCTGGTCGTTTGCCGACGACGCGCCGGTGCATGGGCGTGAGCCGGCGCGTTTTGCGCGGCACCCCGGCGGGCGCGAGGAGCGGCCGACGGCCAGCTGATGCCCGGCATGCGCGTGTTGCTATATTTTTAATAGCTGCTTGCGCTTGTCCTTCAACGCGCCGGGGCACTTTTACACAAATCCGGCTTTACCGGTCAGCCTTCCCAAAGTACCCCCTGCGGATCTCGGGTTTCGTGTATTTCACCCGGGGCTAGCCGCAGCAGACGCCTACACTCCGGCTCAACAAGGAGACGCCATGAGCCAGGAGCCCAACCCCCACGCGATCAAAAACGAAATGGATGCGCTGGCGCAGGCGTTCTTTCGCGCCGTTTCGTTTGAGCCGGGCGGCAAGCCACCCTACGGTGACATCCATGCGCTCTTTATCGACGCAGGCCTCCTGATCAAGAACACAGGAACCGCACCCGAGATTTCCAGCGTGCACGAATTCATCGCACCGCGGCAAGCCATGGTGGACAGTGGCAGCCTCACGCGCTTCAGGGAATGGGAGCTGTCGGAAACCACGCAAATCTTCGGCAACATTGCGCACCGCTACAGCGCTTATGGCAAGGTTGGCACGATGAACGGCGAAGCGTTCGAGGCTCGCGGCATGATCTCGACGCAGTTCGTCAGAACGCCCGAGGGTTGGAAGATGAGTGCGATGGCCTGGGACGATGAACGGCCTGGCTTGCGCTTGCCGGATTGACCGGCCACTCAGCCAGGCATCAAACCTGCGTCGACCGCCGCCTCGTCCAGCGTGGCGAAAGTCGTGTTGTGGCGGTCCGTCAACGGCCCGCCGCCAGGCACCAGGTGGCCGTCGGCGGTATAGCCAACCGCCTTGAACTTCCACACGCCGCCAATCAGCTTGAGCTGGCCCACCAGCACGCCGCTGTCCAGATGAACGCTCACCACTTGTTCGTTGAGTTTTTGGAGGATCAGGGGCATCGACATTGACCTTTCGAGGCGATGAGGTGGCTGGGTGTGCACGCACAAACCGCTAACAAAAAAAGCGCCCGGAGGCGCTTTTTATCTCGGCGATGTCGAAGTGATTACTTCGCCACCACGCGGACCATTTCCAGGCACTTGTTCGAGTAGCCCCACTCGTTGTCGTACCAGGCGACGACCTTGATGAAGGTGCCGTCCAGCGCAATGCTGGCGTCAGCGTCAAACACGCTGGTGCAGGTCTCGCCGCGGAAGTCGGTGGCCACCACCTTGTCTTCGGTGTAGCCGAGGATGCCCTTGAGTGCGCCTTCGCTTTGCGCTTTCATTTCTGCGCAGATTTCTTTCAGCGTGGCTTCCTTGTTCAGCTCGCAGGTCAGGTCCACCACCGACACGTCGGAGGTTGGCACGCGGAAGGACATGCCGGTCAGCTTCTTGTTGAGCTCGGGGATCACCACACCCACCGCCTTGGCAGCGCCAGTGCTGGAAGGAATGATGTTTTCCAGGATGCCGCGGCCGCCGCGCCAGTCCTTGTTCGACGGGCCGTCCACGGTTTTCTGCGTGGCGGTGGCGGCGTGCACCGTGGTCATCAGGCCGCGCTTGATGCCCCACTTGTCGTTCAGCACTTTGGCGACGGGCGCCAGGCAGTTGGTGGTGCAGCTGGCGTTGGAGATGATCGCTTCGCCCTTGTAGGTCTTGTCGTTGACGCCGAAGACGAACATCGGGGTGTCGTCTTTCGACGGCGCCGAGATGATGACCTTTTTGGCACCGGCGGCCAGGTGCTTTTCAGCACCGGCCTTGTCGAGGAAAAGGCCGGTGGACTCGAGCACCACGGTGGCGCCGATGTCGCCCCACTTGAGGTTGGCAGGGTCGCGCTCTTGCGTCAGGCGGATCTTCTTGCCATTGACGATCAGGGTGTTGCCGTCGACAGAGACGTCGCCTTCGAAGCGGCCGTGCACGGAGTCGTACTTCAGCATGTAGGCCAGGTACTCAGGCTCGAGCAGGTCGTTGATGCCGACGATTTCGATGTCGCCGAAGCTCTTGATGGCCGAGCGGAATACGTTGCGGCCGATCCGGCCAAAACCATTGATACCAAGTTTGATAGTCATCTGCTGTTGCTCCTGGAAGTTGAAATCTTGCTGAAACGGTTGGGCCGTGTACGTTTTATTCGTGCGCTTACTTGCGCAGCACCTTGCGTACGGTGCCGGCCACGTTCTCGGGCGTGAAGCCGAAGTGCTTGAACAGCACGGGCGCGGGCGCCGATTCGCCGTAGCTGTCGATGCCGACCACGGCTGCGCAGCCGTATTTCCACCAGCCGTCGGTCACGCCCATTTCCACCGCGATGCGGGGGATGCCTTCCGGCAGGACTTCGGACTTGTAGGCGGTCGTTTGTTTGTCAAACGTCGTGTTGCTGGGCATGGAGACCACGCGCACGGCGATCTTGTGGGTAGCCAGCAGTTCTTGCGCCTTGAGCGCGAGCTGCACTTCAGAACCCGTGGCAATGATGACAGCCTGTGCCTTTTTGTTCAGGCCGACTTCTGCCGGCTCGGCCAGCACATAGGCGCCGCGGCTGATTTCGCCGAGGTCGTGCTTCGGTGCGTACGGCAGGTTCTGGCGGCTGAGCAGCAGCGCGGTGGGCTTGTTCTTGTTCTCAAGCGCGACGGCCCAGGCCACAGCGGTTTCAGCCGTGTCGCCCGGACGCCAGACGTCGAGGTTGGGGATCAGGCGCAGGCTGGCGGCGTGCTCGATGGACTGGTGCGTCGGCCCGTCTTCGCCCAAGCCGATGGAATCGTGCGTGAAGACGTGGATGACGCGGATCTTCATCAGCGCGGCCATGCGGATGGCGTTGCGGCTGTAGTCGCTGAAGGTGAGGAAGGTGCCGCCGTAAGGGATGAAACCGCCGTGCAGCGCAATGCCGTTCATGATGGCGGCCATGCCGAATTCACGCACGCCGTAGTTGATATGGCGGCCGCCGGCGCTCACGCCTTCAGCGTTGGCCGTCAGCACGACTTCACCGTTCATGTCAAAACGCAGGTTGGGCGTGGACTTGGTGTTGGTGAGGTTGGAGCCGGTCAAGTCAGCCGAGCCGCCCAGCAGCTCGGGCAGGCCGGCAGTGAAGGCTTCGAGGGCCAGTTGTGAGGCCTTGCGCGAAGCAACGGTTTCGGCCTTTTCGTGCGCGCCAATGACGGTGTCCACCGCGAGTTGGGCAAACGACTTGGGCAGTTCGCCCTTCATGCGGCGGGTGAGTTCGGCGGCGAGCGCTGGGTGCGCGGCCTTATAGGCGGCAAATTTCGCGTCCCAGGCGGCTTCAGCGGCCAGGCCCTTGGCCTTGGCATCCCACGCGTCGTAGGTTTCCTTCGGCACTTCAAACGGTGCATGCGGCCAGTTGAGGGCTTCGCGCGTGAGCTTGATTTCTTCAGCGCCCAGCGGCTCGCCGTGGGCCTTGGCGGTGTTGGCGCGGTTGGGCGAGCCTTTGCCGATATGCGTCTTGCAGATGATCAGCGTGGGCTTGTCGCTGGACTTCTTCGCGTCTTCGATGGCCTGCGACACCAGTGCGGCGTCGTGGCCGTCGATGGGGCCCAGCACGTTCCAGCCGTAAGCGGCAAAGCGCACGGCGGTGTTGTCGATGAACCAGGGGGCGACCTGGCCGTCGATCGAAATGCCGTTGTCGTCGTACAGCGCGATCAGCTTGTTCAGCTTCCAGGCGCCGGCCAGCGCCGCGGCTTCGTGGCTGATGCCTTCCATCAGGCAGCCGTCGCCCATGAACACATAGGTGTTGTGGTCGACGACGGAATGGCCTTCGCGGTTGAACTCTTTGGCGAGCAGCTTTTCAGCCAGCGCCATACCGACGGCGTTGGTCAGGCCCTGGCCCAACGGGCCGGTGGTGGTTTCAACGCCGGGGGTGTAGCCGTACTCAGGGTGTCCGGGGGTTTTGCTGTGCAGCTGGCGGAAGTTCTTGAGCTCACTGATGGGCAGCTTGTAGCCGGTGAGGTGCAGCACGGCGTAAATCAGCATGGAGCCGTGGCCGTTGGACAGCACAAAACGGTCGCGGTCGAACCAGTTGGGGTTGTGCGGGCTGTGCTTGAGGTGGTTGCCCCAAAGGGCGACTGCCATGTCTGCCATGCCCATGGGGGCGCCGGGATGTCCGGAATTGGCTTGTTGAACGGCGTCCATTGCGAGTGCGCGGATCGCATTCGCCATCATTGGGGTATTGGCCATGTAGGCAGCTCCGGGAGGGGGAAAGATCAGGGGTAACCCGGTATTTTACCGTTAGGCCCCTGCCGCAGGATTTGGCAGGGGTTTGTGCCTTAAACCGCTCAAGCATCGTCTAAAGTCGGGGGATGCAAGGCCTCCATTTGACCGCCGACCTTTATAAATGCCGCTGTGAGCCCGCCTGGCTGACCGACGCCGCCAAACTGGGCGACTGGTGCGTGCAGGCCGTGCAGGCGACCGGCCTGCAGGCCGTTAACCAGCTGTTTCATACCTTTCCCGACACCGCGCACGGCCCGGGCGGCATCACGGCCACGGTGCTGCTGGCCGAGTCGCATGTGTGCGTGCACACCTGGCCCGAACAAAAAGCCGTGACATTGGACGTTTACGTCTGCAACTTCGGTGGTGACCATTCCACCCGGGCGCGCGAGCTGATGGACGCGCTGGTGCGCCGCTTTAACCCGGAGTGGACCGAGCAGCGCTCACTGGACCGCGGGGAAACGCAGTGACCGGCGCACCGATCAAGGCCATGATCATGGCCGCCGGCCGCGGCGAGCGCATGCGGCCGCTGACCGACACGACCCCCAAACCCTTGCTGCCAGTGCGCGGCAAGCCGCTGATTGACTGGCATGCCGAAGCGTTGGTGCGCGGTGGCTTCACCGACCTGGTCATCAACACGGCCTGGCTGGGCGAGCAGCTTCCAGCGCATTTTTCGGCGTTTTCTCCAGGCCATTTCGGGCTGCAGCCCAATGAGGGCGGGCGCAAGCAGCTATCAATTTCATACTCGCACGAAGGCGTGGACTTTGGCGGCGCACTGGAAACCGCCGGCGGCATCGCGCGTGCGCTGCCGCTGCTGGGCGACATTTTCTGGGTGCTGGCGGGCGATGTGTTTGTGCCCGGCTTTGAATTCACCCAGGCCGCCGCCGCCCGGTTTGCCGCCGGCAACAAGCTGGCCCACCTCTGGCTGGTGCCCAACCCGGCGCACAACCCGAAAGGCGATTTCGGCCTCGGTCCTGATGGACTGGCGCTGAACCTGCCCAAGGACGGCCCGCAGCCCAAATTTACCTATAGCACCATCGGCCTGTACCGGCGCGAACTGTTCAACAGCCTGCCCTTCGGCAACCCGCAGGGCCTCAAAGCCCCACTGGCACCGCTTTTGCGTACAGCGATGGACAATCGGGCCGTGAGCGCCGAGCTGTATGAAGGCGCCTGGACCGACGTGGGCACACCGGCCCGGCTGCACGAGCTGAACCAAACCACGACGACCTGAAACACTGAAGCGGAACGCACATGAGCACCACCACCATCTACGAAAAACGCCGCGCCGCCATCGCCCGCGCGCTGAAGGCCGCTGGCGGCGGCATCGCCCTGCTGCCGACCGCACCCGAATACCCGCGCAACCGCGACAGTGACTTTCCCTACCGCCACGACAGCTACTTTTATTACCTGACCGGTTTCAGCGAACCCGACAGCTGGCTGGTGATTGAGGCCAGCGGCAAGACCACGCTGTTTTGCCGTCCCAAGGACCTGGAGCGTGAGATCTGGGACGGCATCCGCCTGGGCCCCAAAGCCGCACCGTCTGCATTGGGCGTGGACGCCGCCTTCAGCGGGGAAGCGCTGGAAGAAAAAATGCCCGCGCTGCTGAGCAACCAGGCCGCGGTTTGGTTTCCATTTGCCACACACAAGGGCCTGGAAACTCAGGTGGACGGCTGGCTGAACAAGGTGCGCGCGCGCGTGCGCTACGGCGCCGAATGCCCGCAAAGCCAGCACGACCTGTGCAAGCTGCTGGATGAAATGCGCCTGGTCAAGGACAGCCATGAAGTCGGCATCCTCAGGCGCGCCGGCAAGATTTCGGCCGGCGCACATGTGCGCGCCATGCAGACCTCGGCCGCCATGCTGCGCAGTGGTGTGAAAGGCGGGCTACGTGAATACCACCTCGAAGCCGAGCTGCTGCACGAGTTCCGCCGCCATGGTTCGCAGTTTCCGGCTTACGGCAGTATCGTCGCGGCCGGCGCCAACGCCTGCATCCTGCATTACCGCGCCGGCGACACCGAGCTCAAGCCCGGCCAGCTGTGCCTGATCGACGCCGGCTGCGAGCTCGACGGCTACGCCAGCGACATCACCCGCACCTTCCCGGCCGACGGCAAGTTCACGCCGGCCCAGCGCACGCTGTACGACATCGTGCTGGCCGCGCAGGACGCCGCGGTGAAGGTGACAAAACCCGGCAAGCGCTTTTTAGATCCGCACGATGCGGCGACGCGCGTGCTGGTGGAAGGCATGCTGGACACTGGCCTGCTCGACAAAAAGAAGCATGGCAAGGTCGACGACGTGCTCGAGTCCGGCGCCTACCGCCAGTTCTACATGCACCGCACCGGCCACTGGATGGGCATGGACGTGCATGACTGCGGCGACTACACCGAGCCCGGCAGCAAACCGCGCGAAGAAAAAGACGCCCTGGGCCAGACCGTGATGCGCAAACCGTCGCGCATCCTGCGGCCCGGCATGGTGCTGACCATCGAGCCCGGCATTTATGTGCGCCCAGGCAAGAACGTGCCCAAAGAGTTCTGGAACATCGGCATCCGGATCGAGGACGATGCGCTGGTGACGGCCAAAGGCTGTGAGTTGATGACGCGGGGCGTGCCGGTGGATGGGGATGAGATTGAGGCGTTGATGAAGGGGTAAGGGCGCCTTGGGAATAGCATTTCGCTCAGGGGCAATCGCTCGCCTCTATCGCCGAACCTGGTTCCACCAGCGTGTTGGTCATCAAGGGGTTGACGCTTTTCCAGGCACGCATTTTTTCGGCCGTCAGATAGACCTTCACGCAACTGCCAACGGCGAAATTTTGGCCGGTCCGAAAAAAGAGTTGCTCGGTATTGGTCTGGCGTATCAAGAAAAGGCACTCTCGCGGTGCCAGGGCCTTGTCGATTGGCTTGAGTAGAGACTCCATTGCCCTGCCGATAGCCGCTGTGCCCGGTGGCTGCTCAACATTGGAAGTGAAATTATTTGTCAGGGATTGGGTGCAGGGGTCATAGACCTTTTCCACGCGCCCCGTCAGTACCACTGTATCGGCCGCCTGTTTGTTGACAGCACAGGATGCAAGCAGCATTGCCGGCAAACAGCACGACACCAGTGCTAGCCGCCTGGCTCGGTTTACTTCAAAGTCAAACATATTTTCCCTCCTGAAATTCGTCATTCGTCATAGCGTGGAGGCATTATCCGGTCTGTGTTGGTACCAGGCGCCAGACCTGGCAACACCTCTCACCCGCCAGCCGGCCGCACAACCACCCCCCGCAAAGCCGGCGTCCCCATCGGCAGGCGGAACGTGACATAAACCTTCTGCACCACTCCCTCGTCCGGCGACCGCACTCGCTTGTAGCCCTGCATCAGGCAGTTGTTCTGCAGCGTCTCCCCAGCCTGCAGCGGGTTCAGCAACTGGGTGTAGATCGTGCCGTCGCGCTGGAGAAGGTCGAGATAGGCCCGCACCCGGGGAATCGGTGCCACCGGGTCGAAGCCGTCAGGCCGAAAAGCGATTGAGAACTCAGGGGTGTCTGCTGGCGCCGTGCCGGGGTCTGCAAAAAACTCTCCCTTCACGCGCTGGCCGTTGGCTTGCACCCAATGCAGACGGAGCTGTGGCGCTTCCTCACCAGCCGACCACATCAGGTGCAGGTCGTCGCCCTGCGAGCAAAACGCCTCTTGCGTGGTGCCCTTGGTGTCGTACCATGGCCCATTGCGCCGCACGTCCACGCGTTCCAGCCGGACGCCACGCGGCGCGATCAGTGATTGTGCAAACACCACACCGGCCCCGGGCATGGCAAAGCGCTGAAGCGGGCCGACGGCATGCGCTAGCGGCGTGGAGTCCGGCCCTTTTTGCCGCTGGACCGCCAGGTTGCGTGTCGCCTGCTCCAGAGGAAACTGGGCGTACATAAACGCCGTGGCCGGAATCGCCAGGATGCCGATGCCCACGATAGAAAGCGTCATGCATTCGCTACCCGTTAACGCCGGGCGCAAGGAGCGGCCCACCAGCAGATGCCCGCCAAACCACAGCAGCGGCACGGCGATAAAAATGGACCCATAAAAAACCGCCAGGGCTTCCATGCCCGATACCGACCGGGACGGCACCAGCACGGCAGCAATGGTGAGCGGTGCCAGCAGCACCGATGCCAGCCTGAAGCCGAGCCAGCTGCGGGTTCTCTGGCTTTTTTTGAAGTAGCGGCGCTCGGCAAGCAGCACCAGTGCCATCAGGGCCACCACGCACAGCGCGGACAGCAACCACTGCCGTTGTTCCCCGGCCGGCAAGGCGGCCAGGGTCTCATACATCTGCTCGAACTCCATCGCTACCTCCACTTGCAAATGCCGGACCGCCCGCCGCTAGACCACTGAAGTCCCCCTGCGATGGCCCTGCGTAAACGCCTCTTCAAACACAGAATACCCCGACAAATCGCTGTGCGCAAAATGCAGCCGCTGCCAGGGCGCCTGCAAACGCCCCTGCAGCGCCCGCAAAGCCACACTGCTGCGCACACCCGGCACCGGCGTGCTCATCGCATGGCCGTAGCGCATGACGTCCATGCGCGTGACCTTGCCGGGCAAATCAGGATGAGGCACCGACAGCTCGGCCAGCACGCTGTCGCGCCAGTGCGTCCAGGGCTTCTCGTACAAGGCTTTGCGGCCTGCCGGTTCAATGCCGAACGCACGGTAATGCGTGAGCACCGTGGCGCCAGGCACGGCCTGCAGGCTCTGGTGCATGGCGTCGACGTAACCCAGGCCTGCCTGCGCGGCGCGGCTTGATGCGTCCCCGCCGTAGATGACGTTGTCCCAGCTGGGTGCGGCGCCGGGCCGGTCGTGCAGCGCGGCCCTGATGTGCAGGTTGGCCACCAGCCAGGGGGCGTAACGCAGCTGGCCGGCGGCTTCGCGCAGGGCGGGCGGCGGGTTTTCCACCACGCGCGCCGCCACAAACAGCGGCATGGCCACGATGCATTGATCGGCCTGCCAGCGCTCGACGGTCTGGGTGGCCGCATTGAACGCATCGACCTCCACGCCATGCCGACCCGCAGCCACTCGAACCACGGTGCGGCCGGCGTACAGGCGCTCACCGAGAGGCGCAGCCAATTGGCGGGTAAGCCAGCCGTTGCCCTCGGGCCAGGTGAGCACACCCGCTTCGCGCTCCGCAGAAGCTGCATCGCCGGGCGCCTGAAAGCCATGCCGACTGGCGAAGTAATGAATGCCGGCCCAGGCCGATACCGTGTCCAGGCCCGCGCCGTAATCGTCGCGGCAGCAGTAGTCAAGGTACCAGCGCAGCGGCGCGCCGGTGAGCTGCTGCTGGTTCAGCCATGCCTCGAAAGTCATGGCATCCAGCGCCCGGTGCTGCGGCGCCAGGGCCACCCCCGCCACGGGAATCAGAAAGGCGGCCGAAGACGAGATTTGCTGCACCAGCGCCGCAAAACGCCGGTATTCAGCCAGCGCGGCAGCATCCACATCCTGCAGCGGCAGCAGCCCTTCCTGCCACTGGCCATTGATGAACAGGCGCTCCTGCGGGCTATGGCACAAATGACGTTCGTCGTACACCCAGCGGCCGGCCACCCGCCGACGCAACGAGAGTTCTTCAAGCAAATCCTGTACGTCACGCGCCGCATCCCCGGGCACCGGCAGGTAGTGCGCGCCCAGCGGGCAGGGCACACCACTGACCACACCGGCGCGGCTGTTGCCGCCGGCGCTGTCCTCCAGCTCCAGCATCACAAAGTCGTCCATGCCGCGAAGGCGCAATGCGCGGGCCGCAGCCAGGCCGGCAACTCCGCCGCCCGCAATCAGTATGCGGGTGCGTTGCGTGGTGGCAGGTGCGGGCCGGTTGCGCACCTTGCCGGGCTCCGGCCGCAGTGCATGGCCGCGCTCGTGGCTGATGCCGGCAAAACCACCTTCGATATGCCCTGTTTCTCCGCAACCCAGCACCGGCAGCGCGGAGGCGGCCAGGAAATGACGGCGCTTCAATGCAGCACCTTGCCCCATTCCTGTTCGTAGCTGTGCACCAGCTCCTGGCTGGAAAGCCGGTTGACGGGCGCGGGCACCCGCGACATGTCTTTCGGAAAGTCGAACAGCAGCGGCAAGGTCTGGGCATCCAGGAACCGCAAGCCGGGAGGCAAGGCGGAAATCTGCGTCGTGGGGCTGAACGGACGCCGCCCCGCCACCACAAAACCCCATTCGCCAAAGCTGGGCACATTGGCGTGATAGGGCGCTACCTTGAGCCCGACGGATTCCAGCGTGCTCACCACCGTCCAGTAGCTGCGCCGCGCCACCAGCGGCGACGTGGTCTGGATGACGGCATAACCGCTGGCGGAAAGGTGCTGCTCGAGCAATGCATAGAACGAGTTGGTGTAGAGCTTGCCGATGGAAAAATTGGTCGGGTCCGGAAAGTCCACGATGATGACGTCGAACATGCCGGCGTTTTTATCGAGCCACTGGAAGGCGTCGGCATTCAAGATGCGCACCTTGGGTGAGAGCAGCGCGTCGCCATTCAGGCGCTTGAGGGCCGGCTGCTGGCTGAACAGCTGCGTCATGGCCGGGTCAAGCTCCACCAGTGTGACGCTTTCCACGCTGGGGTATTTCAGGACTTCGCGCACCGCCATGCCGTCGCCGCCGCCCAGCACCGCTACCGTCTTCGGCGCACCGTGCGCGCTCATCACGGGGTGCACCAGTGCCTCGTGATAGCGGTATTCGTCGCGCTCGGCGAACTGCAGGTTGCCGTTGAGGAACAGGCGGTGGCCCCCGCGGCCGTTCGTCACCACGATGCGCTGGTAAGGCGTGGTGGCCGTAAAGATCACACGGTCCTGGTAGAAATGGTCTTCGGCCAGCGTGGTGATCTGGTTGGCACCCACAAAGCCGGCGCCGAGCGCGCACAAGACACCCAGGCAAGCCAGGGCATGCGACTTGACGTGCCTCAGCTCATGGCGAAACAGCCACAGCGCCCACACGGCGACAACCGCGTTCATGAGGCCGAACAACAGCCCGGTTCGGATCAAACCCAGATGCGGCACCAGCACCAGCGGAAACGCCAGCGACACGGCCAGTGCGCCCAGGTAGTCGAAGGTGAGCACCTGCGACACCAGCTCCTTGAGCGCGACGTTGCGCCGCAGGATGCGCATGACCAGCGGAATTTCCAGCCCCACCAGTGTGCCGACCAGCAGCACCAAGGCGTAAAGCAGAAAACGGAAGGCGCCGGGCACATAGGCATTCGCCAGAAAAAGTATCGCCGGTAGCGCGCCACCTACCAGCGCCACCATCAATTCAATGCGCAAGAAATGGGCAGGCAGCTGCCGCTCGAAAAACCGCGACAACCACGACCCGATGCCCATGGCGAACAGATAACTGCCGATGATGGTGGAGAACTGCAGCACTGAATCGCCCAGCAGGTAAGACGCCAAGGCCCCCGCAGCCAGTTCATACACCAGCCCGCACGCCGCTACCACAAAGACGCTGGCCAGCAGCGCGACCTCAAGAGGGCGCGGTGTGGCAACGGTGGAGGGGGATTTAGTGTTCAAAACAGAAATGCCGATGAAGGTAGCAAACCATGCGATGCGAAGCGAGCCGAATCACCACGGCGTTAAGGGCGTAGCGAGCGGACTGCGGGCAAGGCGGACGGCGCACAGGAACCGGAATGTACCTGTGGGTACATGAGGATTCCGAGCACCGGCCAACGCCGCCCCCAGTTCGCGCAGTAGCCGGGAACGAGCCTAGCCGTGGATGGCGGCGGCTACTATTACGCAGATGCCTAACGCCATCGCGGCAACCACCAGCGCCAGCGCCATATTCTGTTTCTCGACAATCTCCAGCCACAGGTCGTAAGGCGTCATTTTGTCGATGATGACGAAGCTCAGCCAGAAGATGATCACGCCGATCAGCGCGAACAAAATCGAGCCGAGGAATGCGGCGGGTTTAAGCCATTCAAGTCCCATGATGTTCTCCAGAAAAAATCTGCCAGGTTGAATAGAACGGGGCCGGCCTCACTTGTGGCCGCCTCCGCCGGAATAGCCACCGAATGAACCGCCTGAACTGCGCGAGCTGCTGGACGAAGAGCAATTTTCGACATTCGGGTCGCAACGCGAACAGCGTGTGACCAGCAAAAGAACCAGCAGGATCAACAGCACCACCACCACGATGGTGCCGCAACCCACGCCTGAAACGCTGCTCAGGGGCTTGGCATCCGTTCGCTTGAAGAGGTCTTTTTTGCCTTCAAGCTTGAAGGCTTTGGCCACCAGGTCACCGTCCAGCTTGCTGCCGCTGGACCAGGTAATTTCTTTCGGCGCTTCTTCCTGGGACAGCAGCGCGCTGCCGCTGGCGAAATCGCGGTTAAAGGTCTTTTGCCCACGCTCCACCTGCCAGTAGAACTCGCCGGCAGCATACGTGGTCTCGGCGCGGTAGCTGCTTTGCAGGCGATAGGTAGTTTTGAGGTAAGTGGCGCTGTCGTCACCCGTCTTGAAGGTGGGCGCGCCGGTCAGGGGCTTGACCACGCTCCAGCCGTCGGTGGCGTCCACCAGAAAGGTAAAGCCGCGCTTGCGGTTGTAGAGCAGGTATTCATCCCAGCCAAAATGCTCATCCGGGTCGTCGGGCTCGTACCCCATGCGATGCTGGAAGCCCACGACCTGCCATTGCGTGCCCAGCAACTGGCCCGTGCTTCCCAACGCGATCAGCGGGGCAACCGGTTCGTCCTGGATCGCATGCCGAAGCGCGGCGCCGGTGCCCTGGCTCAGGTCGATGAGGCTGTTGCAGGAACTGCAGGTGATGCTTTTGCTGGCAGCCAGCGTGACCGCCACAGTCGCCCCGCAGTTGGGACAGCTGAACTGCCTGCCGTTTTCTTCCTTGGCAGACTCGTCCTTCAGGCCGGTAAGCTTCAATTCGTCCAGCAGCACCGAGCGGCCCAGCGAGAGTGCTGGTGCGCCGCCACCGGATGCCGTGCCGTAGTCGACGCTGAGCACATCGCCATCCGTACTGCGCAGTTCGACCACGGCAAAGGGCATGCCCAGCGCCGGCAGGCGCGGCAGCTCGCCCTGTGCCGACAACAGCACAACGCTCTCATT
This sequence comes from Polaromonas sp. P1_E3, assembly GCF_056405935.1. NCBI lineage: Bacteria > Pseudomonadati > Pseudomonadota > Betaproteobacteria > Burkholderiales > Comamonadaceae > Polaromonas > Polaromonas sp. P1_E3. The sequence goes on along the minus strand of NZ_JBFUBD010000021.1, from coordinate 12,423 downwards.
GGAGGCCACGCTGAATGGCTTGGCGTTGATCGCCGTGGTGGCGCCAACACGAAAGTTTTCTGCAGGCGGTACGGCGCGCTGCAGGCTGGTGGGCCGGCTGAACACATAAGCGCCGTTGTCCTCGCTCAGGAAGGCCGCGCTGCCGTCGTCCAGAATGGCATGCCACTCGGTCCAGGTTCCCTGGGCGTACTTGTATTGCAGCCGCCCGACCAGCGTGAAGTTGCGCCCTTGATGGACGCCAGAGGCCTGCAGCTGCAGGGGGCTGAAGTCGTTGAACAGTTCGGCCATCTTGCCGATGCGCGACAGCGTGTCGCCGTCACGCACGACAGTGCTCTGGCAATAGCCGCACACCGCATGAGTGGACTGCGCACTACGGAATTCAACGGGCGCACCGCAGCCGGGACACGGCGCGCGGTAGGCGCGTTGCTGGGTGACGTCAGTCACAGCAGATGAAGCTCAGTGCCGGACAGAAGGCACGCGCAGCGAAGGGCCGCCCCGAGCAAGCGACGGCCCCCTCGGGGGGCAGCGTAGTACACGAAGTGACAAGCGTGGGGGCCACATACTCAGACCAGTTTTTTTAGCAGCTCGGCCTTCTTGGCGTCGAACTCTTCCTGCGTGAGGATGCCCTTGGTCTTGAGCTCTCCCAGCTTCTCGAGCGTGGCCATGACATCGTCGGGCTTGACCGCCGCAGCTGAAGCCGCCGGGACTGCGTTGCCCTGTAGGCCCTGCTGCAGGTTTTGCGCCAGCACCTGGCCCAGCGCAACCCCGGCTCCCAGGCCCATGGCGTCGCCGGCAATACCGCTACCCCCGCCGCCGCCTTCGGCAAATTTCGGGATGGCCTGTGCCGTCTGGTACTGCATGAACTTGCCCATGTCGTTGCCGACCATGCCCATGCCGATTTTCTGGTCGAGGATTTTCTGCAGCTCTTCGGGCAGCGAGACGTTCTGCACCGTCATGCCTTCGAGCTTCAGGCCTATCTTGGCAAATTCCGGCACGAGCTGCGCCGCCAACGCCTGCGCAAACACGAGCTGGTTCGCGGCCAGGTCCAGAAAGGCAATGTTGCTGGCGGCAATGGCGGCGGAAATGTTCTGCAGCACCAGGCCGCGCAGCTGCCCGTCAAGGTCTGCCGTGGTGTAGCGGTCGCGGGTACCCGAGATTTCCGTATGGAAGAGCTTGGGGTCGGCAATGCGGAAGTTGTAGTTGCCGAAGGCGCGCAGCCGGACTGCACCGAAGTCCTTGTCGCGAATGGTAATGGGCTGAGGGGTGCCCCACTTCTGGTCGATCTGCTGGCGGGTGCTGAAGAAGTAGACATCGCTTTTGAACGGTGACTCAAACAGCTTGTCCCAGTTCTTGAGGTAGGTCAGCACCGGGACGGTCTGCGTCGTCAGCTTGTACATGCCGGGACCGAAAACGTCGGCAATTTTGCCTTCGTTGACAAAGACCGCCATCTGCGATTCGCGTACGGTCAGCGAGGCGCCGTACTGGATCTCCATGTCGGCCATCGGAAACCGCCACGCCAGTGTGCCATCGTCATCCTCGGTCCACTGGATGATGTCGATGAACTGTTTCTTGATGAAGTCCATTAAGGCCATGACGCGCTCCCTTGAGTGGTTATCGGCCACATGATACCTGCCGAAAATGGCGTTTTGCGTTATTTACTGGCCCTGGCCGCCTCCGGTGCAATTGAGGCCTGCACCCTGATCCACGCAGTCTTGCTGCGCCAGGCCGGCGGCGCGGGGATCGGGGAATCCCGCCAGGCGGAAGGTCGGCGCATCGGACGCTCCATTGCCATCGGCATCCTTGACGCCTGCAGCGCGGCGAAGGGCACGCTGGCGGTCGCCGCCGCCTTCCAGCACCGGCAGCGCGGTGCCGTTGACAATGCGCGCATCACCGGTTCGCTCTGCGGTGTTGGCAGGGGCCGCCGTGATGTTGGCGGTGGTCGCGGCCGTCGTGTTCTGCAAGGTGTAATTGCCCGCATCGGCGCCCGAGAGGGTGATGCCGGTGATACTGACCGGCTTGCCGTTGCCCACGGCAGGGGAATCAAAGTTGCCGGTAGCCGAACCTACCGTCAGGATGTCCGCGCCTATACGGCCGGTGAACGCTGCGCCGCCCGTTGCCAGGGCTGCCGATGTGGTGCCGTCCTGCACCTTGTTCGCAGCCGTGATGCCGGTGACATTCGCAATCGCAGCGGGCGTGATGTTGGCGGTGGTAGCGGCCGTGCTGTTGACGCTGTAGTTGGCCGCATCGGTGCCGGTAATGGCAATGCCGCCAACATTGACGGTTTTACCCACGCCTGCATTCTTGTCGACAAAGCCGGCCGAGGTGCTGCTGGCCGTGAGTACATCGCCGGCAACCCGGTTGTCGGCCAGCGTCACGGTTGCGGCGGTGCTGCTGTCGTAGACCTTGTTTTGGGCTGTGGCCCCCACCACAAGGGCGCGTTGCGTGATGTTGGCGGTGGTGGTTGCGGTGGTATTGGCGCTGTAATTGCCGGCGTCGGTGCCGGTCACGGCTATGCCGTTGACATTCACCGTCTTGCCGGTGCCGACGTTCTTGTCGACAAAACCGGCAGAGGTATTGCTGGTGGCGAGCACGTCGCCGGCAACGCGGTTGTCGGCCAACGTCACGGTGGCGATGGTTCCGCCGTCATAGACGCGGTTTTGGCCTGTGGCGCTGACCGTAAGGGCCCGCTGCGTGATGTCCGCCGTGGTGGCGGCCGTGGTGTTGAACGTGTAATTGCCGGCGTCGGTACCGGTCACGGCTATGCCGCTAACGCTCACCGCCTTGCCGGTGCCCACATTCTTGTCACCAAAGCTGGCCGAGGTATTGCTGGTGGCAAGCACGTCGCCGGCGACCCGGTTATCGCTGAGCGTGACGGCGGCGGCAGTTCCGCCATCATAAATACGGTTCTGGCCGGTTGCGCCAACCGTGAGCGCGCGCTGTGTGATGTTGGCGGTGGTGGTCGCCGTGGTGTTGGCGCTGTAATTGCCGGCATCAGCACCCGTGAGGGCAATGCCGCTGACGTTCACAGTCTTGCCGGTGCCGACGTTTTTGTCGACAAAGCTGGCGGCGGTGTTGGTGGCGGTCAGTACATCGCCGCTGAGGCGGTTGTCGGTGAGCGTGACGGTAGCGGCAACGCCGCCGTCGTAGACACGGTTCTGTCCGGTGGCAGCAACGGTCAATGCGCGCTGCGTGATGGTGAGCGCACCGTGGGTCAAGGCCAGGGTGTAGTTTTCGCTGTTGGTGCCCACACCGGCAGTAATGGCGACGGGCCCGGCTGCCACGGCCGTCCGGTCGACCGCCGTGGTGGTGTAGTTCACGCCAACGCCTGCGAGGGTGTCTCCGTCGATCAGCCCGCTCACCACCCCGGTAAGCAATGGGTTGGTATCGCCGTACACCTTGGACTTGTTGTCGGCCGTAACCGTCAAGGTCGGCGCGACGCGGTAGAGAAAAGTATTTGCACTGCCGGCCGGCACATAGCTGGCGTCGCTGTTGTAGCGCTTGCTGTAGCCGGCAACGCCCTCTAGCGTGGTGCCGGGGTCGCCGCTGTAAACCAGGTAGCGGCCGGAGACCGCCACAATGCCGCCCGCGCCCGCATTGTTGACAAGCTGGCCGCCGGTGCCGGTGCCTGCCGCATTGGCGCTGCCCGCCTTGAGGACCACGGCATCGCCGGTGGCGGAGGAGGTCACGGCGTTGTCCAGCGTGAGGTTGGAGGCCGCGCCTGTGGTTTCGATCCTGACCGCGCCGCTGGCCGTGACGCCGGTGGTCGCGCCGACGGTTCCCACGATCAACGCGCCTGCCTGTTTGTAGTCCACACTGCCCGCGTTGGCGGCCAGCGTGGTGACGGCATTGCCTGCGTTTGTGAGCGCGTAGGCGCTGGCCGCACCCGTCAATGCAAGTCCCGTTGCCGCAATGGCGCCGGATTGGCTGACGGCGCCGCCTGCGGACAAGGTGGCATTGCCGGTGGTGGCAATGGCCGCCACGTCAAATCCGGCAGCGCTGCTGTACTGAACCGCACCGGCCGCATTGGCCGTGTCTGCCGCATTGCGTGCCTGCAGGTTGATGGCGGTGGTGGTATTGCCGCTGTTGTTGAGTGTGATGGCGCCGCCGGCGTTGGCCAGCGTCTTGACCTTCAGCAGGCCGGCCGTGATGTTGCCGGTGCCAGCAGTCTGCGTGAGCGCGCCGAGCGCCGTCAGGTCCAGCGTGCCACTGCCGACGTTGGACGCCGCGCCGCCTGCACCCAGGTTGACAGCGCCCGTGCTGCGCACGAAGGCGCTGGCATTGCCGGTGGTGTTGACGCTGAGGTTGGTCGCCGCGACGTCGATGCCGTTGCTGGCGTCGGTACCGATCTGGCCGTTGGCGTTGAGCGTGATGTTCTGCGCAGTGATGGTTTGCGAACCCACATCGTTGATGGAACCGGCATTGAGCGTGAGCGTCTTGCCGGCCAGGTTGACCGCGCCGCCAATCGTCATGGCGGCGGTGCTGGTCGTGTCGCCGATGATGATCGGGCCGGTGGCGCCGGTGGCAATGGCGGTGAGTTCTGCGGCCGTGAGATCGAAGCCGGCAGCGCCTGCCAGCGACATGGTGCGGGAGGCGCTCTTGGCTTTGAGTGTCAGCGCGCCACTGGTGGTCAGCGCGTTGTTGCCGGTGTTCGCGGCGATATTGACGGTATCCGCCGCGATAGTGATGGGGCCGCTGCCGGCCGTCACATCGATGTTGGCGTTCTGGGTGTAAGTACCCGTGCCGGTGTCGATGGAGACAGCACTGTTGGTCGTGCCGAGTGCGCCCGCCACCGTCACGGCGTTATTGCCGTTATTCAGTGCAAAGCCGCCCGCCGCCGTGATGGCGTTAAGGGTGGCGATGTTGTTGGCCTGGGTGCCGAGATTCAGCGAGCCTGCGCCCGTGCCGGCAACTGCCAGCGATGCCGCCGTCACGGCGCCCGACTGCGTGATGTTGCCGCCGGATTGCAACGTCAATGCCCCCGTGGTGTTGACAGCGGCCACGTCGAAGCCGGTGGCGTCGCGATAGCTGACTGCCCCATTGGCATTGGCTGTATCGGTGGCATTGCGGACACGCAGATCGACCGTGGCGACCTCATTGCCGGCATTGTTCAATGTGATGTTCGCCGTACCTGCGGACAACGTTTTGGCCACCAGCGTGGGCACGGTGATGGCACCCGTCTGGGTGATGGTCGCGCCGGCCACCACTGTCAGGCTGCTATTGGCAACAGAGGTGCCCAGCACCACGGCATTGGCGTCGCGCAGCGAGACGTTGTTGCCGCTGGTGACGGCCACGCTGGAGAAATTGTTGCCGGCGTTGGCCAGCGTGATGTTGTTGGCTGCGCCAGCGGCCAGGGTAGTAACGCCTGTTACCGTCACCGCGCCGGTCTGTGTGATGGTGCCGGCCGTATTCAGCGTCAGGGAGCCCGACACCGCTGAAGTGCCCATCACCAGCGCATTGCTGTCGGTGACGCTGACGTTGTTGCCCGTGGTGACAGCCACCGCGCCGGTGAAATCATTGCCTGCGTTGGTCAGGGACACGTTGTTGACCGCGCCAGCCGCCATGGTCGTGCTGCCCTTGACTCTGAGCGCAGTGCCCGCCTGCTGCGAAATGGCACCGGCGCCTGTGATCGCCAGGTTGCCGGTGGCTGCGCCGCCGGTGGTGTTGATGTTGCCGAGCACTTTGGCGGCGTTGCTGTTGGTCAATGTGACGTTGCCGCCGCCTGTGGCGATGGCGCCGCTGGCACCGAATGTGGTCGCGCCGGTGCCGCTGGCGAGGGACACAGCCGTATTCGTGGTGGTGATCGCGTTGTTGACGGCCAGCGCGTTGTTGCCGTTGTTGAGGGTGAAGCCTCCAGCCGCCGTGACTGCGTTGAGCCCCGCAATGTTGTTGGCCGCTCCGAGCGTGACTGCACCGGTGCCGGTGCCCACAACCGCCAGTGAGCCTGCCGTCACGACACCGACCGATTGCGTGATGTTGCCGTTTGACTGCAATGCCAATGAACCTGTTGTATTGGCCAGCGTCACGTTCACGGCGCCCGCAGCCCGGTAGTCAACGCCGCCGGCGGCATTGGCGGTGTCCGCCTGGTTGCGCGCGCTGAGCGACACATTGGTAATGCTGTTGGCTACCGTATTGAGCGTGATCGCCGCGCCCGCATCATTGAGCGTTTTGGCCGTCAATGTGCCGGCGGTGATGGCCGCCGATTGCGTGATGGCACCGCCGCCCGTGCCCGCACTGCCGCTGGTCACGGCCAGCGTTCCCGTTCCAACCGATGACGCGCCGCCGCCGAAGTTGATGCCTGTTGCGCCCGGTGCGACAACGCTGGCATTGGCATTGCCCACTGTGGTGACCCTCAGGGTGCCGGCCGCAACATCGATGCCGTCGGTGGCGCCTATCGCACCGCTGCGGGCATTGAGATACAGGCTTGCGGCCGTGATCACGTTGCTGCCCGCATCGTTGATCGACCCGGCATTGAGCGCCAGGGCCTTGCCGGTCAGATCGACGGCCCCACCCACAGTGAGCACGCCCGTGGCACTGGCAGCGTTGCCGACAGCGATGGGTCCGGTGGCGCCCGTGGCAAACGAGGCGATTTCAGCAGTGGAAAGGTCAAATGCTGAGGCACCGGCCAGCGACATGGCCTGCGCTGCGGTGGCAGGCCGCAGTGCCAGGATGCCGGTGGTGGAAAATGCATTGCCGCCGGTATTGCTGGCCAGGGCCACCGAGTCGGCAGTGATGGTGATGTTGCCGCTACCGCTGGCAATATCAACATCAGCCTGCGAATACCCACTGGTGCCTGTGCTGATCGACACGGCGGCATTCGTCGTTGAGATGGCGCCGTTGACCGCAAGTGCGTTGTTGCCGTTGGTAACAGTGACGCCGCCCGGGGCGGTAATGGTGTTGAGCGTGGCAATGTTGTTGGCCGACGTGCCGAGATTCAGCGCACTGGTCGCGCCGGTGAGGGTGGCAGCCAGCGATGCAGCGTTCACGACACCCGTCTGAGTGATGTTGCCCGCGGCCGCAAGCGTGAGGTTGCCTGACACCGTGGAGGCGCCCAGCACCAGGCCGTTGACGTCGGTGATGCCGACGTTATTGCCGCTGGTGATCGCCACATTGGCGAAATTATTGGTCGCAGTGTTGAGGGTGATGTCGTTGGCTGCGCCGGCGGCCAGCGTAGTGATGCCACCCACCACCATGGCGCCCGATTGCGTGATATTTCCGTTGGACTGCAGCGTGAGCGCGCCCGTGGTGCCGGCCCCAGCCACATCGAAGCCGGTCGCGTCAGCGTAGGAAATTGCCCCCAGCGCATTGGCCGTGTCGGCAACGTTGCGGGCGCGCAGATCCACCGTGGCAGCTTCGTTGGCCGCATTGTTGAGGGTGATGTTTGCCGTGCCTGCCGATAGCGTCTTGGCCGTCAGCGTGGGCGCGCTGATGACCCCGGTTTGCGTGATGGCGGCGCCGGCCACCAGGTTCAGGCTGCTCGTGACTGTGGATGCGCCCATCGCCAGGGCGTTGGTGTCTCGCAGCGAGACGTTGTTGCCCGACACCACCGATACCGCGCCGGTGAAATTGTTGGTTGCCGTGTTCAGCGTGATGTTGTTGGCGGCTCCTGCGGCCAGCGTGGTGGCACCTGTCACCGTCAACGCACCGGTCTGGGTGATGGCGCCGCCCGCGCTGATATCCAGCGTGCCCGACACGGCCGAAGTACCCAGGGTGATCGCATTGCTGTCAGTCAGCGCAACATTGCGGCCGCTGACGGTTGAAACAGCCCCGCCAAAGTTGTTGGCTGCGTTGTTCAGCGTGATGTCGTTGGCGGCTCCTGCTGTGAGTGAAGTTGTCCCGGTCACGCTCAGGCTGCCGCTTTGCGTCACGGCGCCGGCGGCGACGACCGTCAAGGTTCCACTTACAGCCGAAGCACCAAGCACAAGCGCATTGGCATCACGCAGCGAAACATTGTTGCCTGACACAACCGACAGGCCACCCTGGAAGTCATTGGTGGTTGAGGCCAGCGTAATGTTGTTTGCCGCGCCTGCCGTGATCGAAGTTGCGCCTTTGATGATGAGTGCGCCGGAGCTCTGGGACACGGCGCCGTTTCCCGTGATGGTCAGGTTGCCGGTGCCGGTGCCGCCGGTGGTCGTAATGCCTCGAAGCGCCTTCGTGGTGCCTGCAATGGCGACATCGCCGCCGAAGGTGGACAACGCGCCGTTCGTGCCGAACGTGGTGGTGCCCACGGCGTTCAGGTTGGTGGACAGTGAAGCGGCCGTTGAACTGATGGCCGCGTTGATCGCGATGTTGCCGTCGGCGTTGAGGGTCAGCGAGCGGGCGGCGCCACCGGTATAGGCGATGTTGTTGGAAACCGTGATGTTGCCCGCACCGCCTGTCCCTGGCGAGGTGTTGACGATCACGTTTGCGCCCGCAAGCTGGCCGAGCAGGGTGGTGACGTTCAGGGTGGCTGTGCCGGTGCCGTTCTCGAACGTCGGGCCTGCGCTCAAGCCACCCGAGTTGGCGCCGGTCGAGATCGTGATGTTGGAGGGATCCAGCAGCAGCGTGCCGGTGCTTCCGTTGGCGGCAGTCAGGTCGGTAAAGCCGCGGTAGTCGAGGTATTGCTTGCCCGACACTTCGGCCAGGCCGCCGTTGCCCGACTCGCTGCCGGCATGGGCGGTAATTTTGCCGCCGAACCGGGTGGTGTCGTCGGCCCACACGACCACTTTGCCGCCGTCGCCGGTGCGCTGCGCGCTTGCATCGATACGGACCTGCTCGCCCACAAAAGTGGCTGCCGCATTCTGCTCGGGGCCCCGGCCCTGGTAGTTGCCGCCGACCAGCGCCGTGCCCCCGCCTGCGTCTCCCGAAACATCGATGAGGGCAGTGCCCGCCAACCCGACCTTGTCGCCCAGGATCTTGACGATGCCGCCGGTTTGTCCGTTTTCAGCACCTGCGGCGCTCAGCTCGCCGGTCACATGCACCACGCCTGTGGCGCCGCCGCTCAGCACGATGGTGCCGTTGCGCTCGACTGCCGAGTTCGCGCGTATCACGCCGGAGTGGTTGACGACCGTCGCCATCGCGTCGCCCATGGCACTGGCCAGCACGGCAACCTGGCCGCCCGTGGCCGTGATACTGCCGCTGCTTTCAATGGCAGCCTGCGCAGCGGCGGCATCTACCGAAAAGCGAACCAGCCCTGCGCCCGAAGTATCGACCGATACGCGAGAGCCCGCCAGCAGGCCAACCGAGCCTGCCTCAGCGCTGATGGCGCCGGTGTTGCTGACCTGGGGCGCAGCCAGCAGCACGTAGCCGCCGCGCGCGGCGTTGATCGTGCCGTGGTTGTTGACGGAGCCTGTTCCCGAACCGCTGAAGGAATAGCGGCCGGCCATGAAATCGCCGTTGCCGATGTCCAGGCTGGAAGCCACCAGGCCGCCCACGTTGACCTGGGCTCCCGGCGCGAACATGACGCCGGCCGGATTGATCAGGAAGACCTGACCGTTGGCGCTCAGCGAGCCGAAAATGGACGAGGCACCGTTGCCGATGACACGGTTCAGTGCAACGGACGAGGCGCCCGGCTGCACAAACTGCATGGACTGGCCGGCGCCGATGTTGAAGCTTTGCCAGTTGAGCACAGCCTTGTCGCTGGTCTGGTTGACCACCATGGCGTTGGCCGATGGCGTGCTGACGCTGGCCTGGCCGGCTACCACCTGGGCGCCTTCAGGAAGGGCGATGGCCCAAGGTGACACGGCGGCCAGCAGCACAGCGAGCAGGCGCGAGAGCCGCCGGTCGCTTCGGATGCGATAGGTGGCGGAAAGCTTGCGAGACAGACGAACCACCACCGTGCGCACGGACCACGGACGGTAGGCGGTATGGGCGGAGGATGGGGTGGTGGTCATGATGTTTTTGGAAGCTGCAAGGGCCGGCCTAGAACCAGGTCTGCAGTGACAGCCAGGCGCGGGGCGAGCGGTCCGGGTCGCCGGTGGACGGCAACACCGCCGTGGTGCGCCAGGCCAGGTAGGTCTTGACCAGGAATTTGCCGGAGCGTCCCAGCGTCGCCCCCAAGCCGGCAGAACCGAGGCTCAAGGCATTGGTATTGCCGGGCACGGTGGGGCCGTTCTGGTTGAAGCGCACACGTCCGTAGTCATAGAACGCCAGCAGGGTCAACGGCTCACCGCCAATGGTCGGCGCCAGCTGGTAACGTGGCTCCAGGTTCAACAGGAAGCCGGCGTCGCCGACGCCTTCACCCACCGGGTAACCGCGCACGCCGCCGGGTCCGCCCAGGACCATTTTTTCGGCCGAGCTGAGATTTTTGGACGCGAGCTGGACCTGCGCTGCGAGGTGGATGCTGTAAGCGGCCTCAAAAAACTGGGCGCGCTGGAATTCGAGGTTCAATTTGCTGAAGCCGCCTGCGGTGCGCAGGCCACCGAGGCCATCGTCCAGCGCCTGGTCGGCGGCATTGAGCGTGAGGCGGCCAAAGGTGGCGTTCACGGCGTAGCTGTTCAGGCCGTTGCCGCCCGCAAGGCCGTCGATGAAGTTGCCCGCCAGCCCCACCTTGACTGCCGTGATGTCACGCTCGCTTTTGAGCGCCGGGGTGCGCGTCTCGTCAACCAGCTTTTTCTGCTCTGCGCTCAACAGGCCATACAGGTTGCTGGAACGCCCGCGCAGCAGAGGATGGGACAGGCTGAGGCCGACGATGTCCGCCCGGCCGCTGGCCCCCAGAGGCTCGAATTGCCTGCCCAGCGCGTAGTCCAGGCGCACCACGCTGACACCCACCCGTGTGCCACCGACGCCTACCGGCACGGTGTAACCCGCGCGGTACAGGGCAGAGCCTGCCTGGTCGTTTTGCTGGAGGCTCACCGCCAGAACGTCTCCGCGTCCCAGCAGGTTGTTAAGGTTGGCGCTCAACACGGCACGTGTTGCGCCGGCGGCACGTGCGCCATGGTTGTCCACGCTGACCGAGCCGTCGGCGCGTGGGCCCTTGCCCTGGACGGTGACCAGAACATCGGCCAGGCCCAGGTTGCTCCCAGGCTCCACGGTCGCGCCGGCGTCATACCCCGCCAGGTCGCGCAACAGCAGCACAGGCTTGTCGAGCGCGTATTCGGTGACGGCGTCCCCAGGGCGGAGCTGACTGTTCACCAGCTCTTCAGCAAACGTTTTTGAGATGCCGTCGCCTTCAACGCGCACGGTAACGCGCCCTATCCGCGCTTCGATGATGGTGATGGCAACCGTTCCGCCTTCCGCGGGAAATGCCTGCTCGGGCAGATAGGCCTGCGTGAGCAGATAGCCGTTCTGCCGATATAGCGCGCTGACGGCATTGGCGGCTTCCGTGAGGCCGGTCAGGTCGGTGGGCCGGTGGAGCCGGTTCGACAGCAAGGCCGAAAGGGCCTCACCGGAAAAAACACTGTTGCCGGAAAAACTGAATGCCGCGGGGGTGATGCGGGCAGTTCCCGCCACAGGCGCCACAGCCCTAGGGGGCGTCAGTTCCGGGAGCGGCTCATTGCGCGAAGGCAAACGGGGCAAGGATCCTTGCGGCTCCAGCAGCGTTCCGGCATCGGGCCTTACGTCTACGCGAGCCTGCGCCAGCGCAGGGACGCTCAGGGCTGCAGATGCACCCAGAACTCCCCAAGCCATCAGCTTGGCTACCGGAAAAACGGAACTGCGCAAGGAGCAACCCTTTCAATGGACAGTTGCAACAAAATGTGTTCAAAGGTTGTACCGTGTCGCCTCTCGGCTGTCCAATATTTTCAGCTAAAAAGAGCGAAATATTCGCCGTAAGTGGTTGTTTTTCCACGATTATTTAGGTTTAAACAGCGACAGGCAGGCGCTAGTCCGTTGGATTTGGTAATTTGTAACTTATTGCTACAAGGCGCTGTTTCGGGCGGGCATGCGCCGGGCAGAAACTGGCGGCCCGCCGGAACGCAAGGTAAACAGGAGGTCAGGGCCGGTAAGAACCGCCGCACTCAGGGTCGGCAACCGGAAAACCGAGGCGCTGTATCCAGACCTCAATTGTTATCATTTTGATAGCTGCTTGCGCACACCCAGAGCGGTCTGCAGGGCATTTCGGCCACCAATCGGGGAGGCCCATGCAATACGTCCGCCTGGTGCCGAGCCGTTGAAAGGGATGGTCTGTGATGAACGGCCGACCAGGAATTCACCGCCACAGCCAGGGGGCTGCGGTGGCAAACGCCTGTGACGGCCTCAAGGGACCAGGCGGAAGGTCAGCCGGAATTTCTGCGGCTCCTTGCCCATGTGGAAGGAAGCAGAGGAGAGGAGAGGGAGCGTACGCCAGTTGGCGTCGGCTCAGGCTGAGCCCCACACCTCACGCGCGGTCTCGACCACCAGGCGCAGCTTGTTGCGCTGCGCTTCAACGGCGATGTTGTTGCCGTGCACCGTGCTGCTGAAGCCGCATTGCGGTGACAGCGCGAGCTGCTCCAGCGGTGCGTATCTGGC